>JBIODY010000026.1:0-13055 GCA_044445505.1 Lysobacterales bacterium | reverse complement strand
GCCAGCGCGTGCAGGGCTCGCATCGTCACACCGTCGTCGGGTTGGGTTTTTCCGGATCGAGGTTCCACAGCTTGATCGCGCGCGCGACATCCTCGGGATTCATCTTGCCCTCCCGACTCAGCGCGGTCAGCGCCGCGTGCGCGATCCAGTGGCGGTCGACCTCGAAGAACTGGCGCAGGTTCGCGCGCGTGTCGCTGCGACCGAAGCCGTCCGTGCCGAGCACGACATAATGCTTGCCGTCGGGCAGGAACGCACGGATCTGGTCGGCGTATTCGCGCACGTAGTCGGTTGCGGCGATCGCGGGACCGGCGCGGTCCTCGAGACACGCGGTCACGTGCGCCCTGCGCGGCTTCTTCTCCATCGGATGCAACCGATTCCAGCGTTCGACATCGAAGCCTTCCTTGCGCAGTTCGGAGAAACTCGGACACGACCAGATATCGCTGGCCACGCCGAATTCCTTCTCCAGCAGTTCCGCCGCGGCGATGACCTCGCGCAGGATCGTGCCGGAGCCGAGCAGTTGCACCCGCGGCTCGTTCTTCTTCGCCTTGCCGCCATCCTTGAACAGGTACATGCCCTTGATGATGTCGGCCTCGGCGCCGGCCGGCATGTCCGGATGGGTGTAATTCTCGTTCATCACGGTGACGTAGTAGTAGACATCCTCCTGCTCCTGCAACATGCGCCGCGAGCCGTCCTGCAGGATCACCGCGACCTCGTACGAGAACGTCGGATCGTAGGCGCGGCAGTTCGGGATCGCGCCAGCCATCAGGTGCGAATGACCGTCCTCGTGCTGCAAACCTTCGCCGTTCAGCGTGGTGCGTCCCGAGGTGCCGCCGACCAGGAAGCCGCGCGAACGCAGGTCGCCGGCGGCCCAGCACAGATCGCCGACGCGCTGGAAACCGAACATCGAGTAGTAGATGTAGAACGGCAGCATCGGCATGTTGCTGATCGAATAACTCGATGCCGCGGCCATCCACGCTGACATCGCGCCAGGCTCGCTGATGCCTTCCTGCAGCACCTGGCCCTTCTGGTCCTCGCGGTAGTACATGAGCTGGTCAGCGTCGACCGGCTTGTACTTCTGCCCGAACGGCGCGTAGATGCCGATCTGGCGGAACATGCCTTCCATGCCGAACGTGCGCGCCTCGTCGGCGACGATCGGCACCAGGTGCGGCGCCAGCTGCTTGTCGCGCAGCATGAGGTTCATGCCCCGCACGAACGCCATCGTGGTCGAGATCTCGCGCTCGCCGGTGCCCTTGGTGATCGCCTCGAACGCGGACAGATCCGGTACCGCGATCGACGTGCTCTTGCGGCGCCGCTGCGGCAGGAAACCGCCGAGCGCCTTGCGCCGTTCCAGCATGTACTGGACTTCCGGCGAATCCTTGCCGGGGTGGTAGTACGGCACGTCGTGCAGCTTGTCGTCGGCGATCGGAATCTGGAACCGGTCGCGGAAATGGCGCACCGATTCGTCGTCGAGCTTCTTCTGCTGATGGGTCGGATTCTGCGATTCGCCGGCCGCGCCCATGCCGTAACCCTTGACCGTCTTGGCCAGGATCACGGTCGGTATACCCTTCGTGTTCACCGCCTGGTGATACGCGGCGTAGACCTTGTGCGGATCGTGGCCGCCGCGGTTGAGGCGCCAGATGTCGTCGTCGGACAGGCTCGCGACCATTTCGCGCGTCTCCGGCGTCTTGCCGAAGAAATGCTCGCGCGTATACGCGCCACCGAACGCCTTGCAATTCTGGTATTCGCCGTCGACGGTATCCATCATGACCTTGCGCAGCTGGCCGGACGTGTCCTTGCTGAGCAGCGGATCCCAGTAGCTGCCCCAGATCACCTTGATCACGTTCCAGTCGGCGCCGCGGAAGTTGCCTTCCAGTTCCTGGATGATCTTGCCGTTGCCGCGCACCGGACCGTCGAGGCGCTGCAGATTGCAATTGACCACAAAGATCAGATTGTCGAGACCTTCGCGGCCGGCCAGCGAAATCGCACCGAGCGATTCGGGCTCGTCGGTCTCGCCGTCGCCGAGGAAACACCAGACCTTGCGGTCGCTCGGTGCGATCAGCCCGCGGTGCTCCAGGTACTTCATGAAGTGCGCCTGGTAGATCGCCTGCAACGGACCCAGGCCCATCGATACGGTCGGCACCTGCCAGTAGTCCGGCATCAGCCACGGATGCGGATACGAGGACAAGCCCTTGCCGCGACCGACGACTTCCATGCGGAAATAATTGAGTTGTTCCTCGCTGATGCGGCCTTCGAGGAACGAACGCGCATAGATGCCGGGGCTCGAATGGCCCTGGTGGAACACCAGATCGCCAGGATGCTGGTCGCTCGGTGCGCGCCAGAAATGATTGAAGCCGACGTCGAACAGGGTCGCGCTCGACGCGAAACTCGCGATATGCCCGCCGAGGTCGCCGGGCTTGCGGTTCGCGTGCACCACCATCGCCATTGCGTTCCAGCGGATCAGGCAGCGGATGCGCCACTCCATCGCCGCGTCGCCCGGCGAGCGCGCTTCCAGATGCGGCGGAATCGTGTTCACGTATTCGGTGGTCGGCGCGAACGGCAGGTAGCCCCCGGCGCGACGCGTCTCGTCGACCATGCGTTCGAGCAGGAAGTGCGCGCGATCGGTGCCGTCGGCATTGATCACGCCGGTGAGCGCTTCGGTCCATTCCTGGGTCTCGACCGGGTCGAGGTCCTGGTCAAGGATGTCGTTGAGCTGGTTCATGCGGTTCTCTCGATGGCGCCACGGCCGGCCGCGACGCATTGATGGGGCGAGGGGACGCCGCCATGCGGAACCCCGAGTTTAGTCGGCCAGCGCCGCCCGTGCATGTCCTGCCGCCGCAACGATCCCCGACATGCAGTGGCAGCGGCGGCGGCCGGCTTCGCGAAAATGCGCTGCATGGCGTGTTCCATCGCGGATTCGCGTATTAGAGTCGCATCAGCATCCGGGGAAACAACCATGAGCGTTTTTCAGGCACTCGCGATTGGCGGGATCTGGCTTTTCGGCATCGCGCACGCGCTCGCGGGCGATTCGATCTTCGCCGACGGCTTCGAGACCCCGCGCTGGGTGCAGGGCTACTACGTCGGGTACGAACGCGATCTGTATCCGATCGCCGAGGTCGATTTTTCCTCGATCACGCATCTGATGGTCGGCCGTGTGCGCCCGCTCGCCGATGGCACGATCACCCACGACTTCGACATCGACGACATCAACGGGCCGCTGTGGGCGCACGCCGCCGTGGATGCCGCGCACGCGGCCGGACGCAAGGCAATCCTGATGATCGGCGGCGCCGGCGAGATCGACGGCTGGCGCGGCGCGGCCAGCGCGGCGCATCGGTCGCTGTTCGTCCTCAACCTGATCGGATTGTACGAGTCCTACGCTTTCGACGGCCTCGACCTCGACTGGGAACCGCTCGAAGCCGGCGACCAGGCCGACTTCCTCGCACTCGTGCAGGCGTTGCGCAGCCAGCGTCCCGGACTGATCCTGAGCGTGCCGCTCGGCTGGATCAATGCGAACCTCGCCGGCACGCCGGATCCGTTCCTTGCCCAGATCGCGCCGCTGTTCGATCGCATCAACATCATGACCTACGACATGGCCGGCGCGTGGAGCGGCTGGCAGAGCTGGCACAACTCCGCGTTGTACGGCGAAACGCCGACGACGCCGTCTTCGGTCGCGAGCAGCGTCGCGTTCTATCTCGCCTCCGGCGTGCCGGCAGCGCATCTCGGCGTCGGCATCGCGTTCTACGGTTACTGCTGGCAGGGCGTGACCGGGCCGCACCAGGATGGCGGCAGCATCGCCGCCGGCGACGGCACGATGAGCTACGCGAACATCGCCGAGAACTACGACACGCCCGCGGTGCATGTCTGGGACGCCACGGCGCGCGTGCCGTATCTGTCATCGGCGACGCCGCTCGGCGCGGCCGGCTGCAACTTCGTCAGCTACGAGGATGCGCAGTCGATCGCCGAGAAAGGCGCCTTGGTGCGTGCCCGCGGACTCGGCGGCACGATCATCTGGACGATCAGCCAAGGCCACCTCGCCGATCGACCCGTCGGCCAACGCGATCCGTTGCTCGATGCGGTGCGCACCGCGTTCCTGGAATAGCCCGCGGCGCCGGGCGCTGCCGATCTACAGATCGCGCAATGCCGCCTGCGCGCGGATCTGCGCCTCGACGCAGGCGATCGCGGTCATGTTGAACACGCGGCGCACCGTCGCGGCGGGCGTCAGCACATGTGCAGGCTTGGACAGGCCCATCAGGATCGGCCCGAGCACGACGCCATCGGTCATCACCCGGGTCATGTTGAACGCGATGTTCGCCGCGTCGAGATTCGGGCACACGAATACATTCGCCGAACCGGTCAGGCGCGAATTCGGGAACAGACGTTCGCGGATGCCGGGGCTGAACGCCGTGTCGGCGTGCATCTCGCCCTCGACCTCGACCTTCGGCAGGCGTTCGCGCACGAGTTCGACGACGCGGCGCATCTTCAGCGAGCTCACGTCCTGATGGCTGCCGAAGTTTGAATGCGACAGGATCGCGATCTTCGGCGTGATGCCGAACAGCTTGAGCCGCAGCGCCGCTTGCGCCGCCGATGCCGCGATGCGTTCGGCATCCGGGTCGAGCGCGACGTGGGTATCGAGGAAGAAGAACACGCCGCGATCGTTGAATACCGCGGTCATCGCGGACATCGCCACGGCGCCCGGATCGAGCGGAATGATGCCGCGCAGGTAGCCGAGTTTCTTGTGGAAGCGCCCGACCAGCCCGCAGATCAGTGCGTCGGCTTCGCCGCGGCGGACCATCAGCGCGGCAATCACGGTCGCGCGCGAACGCACGATCTGCTTCGCGCTGTCCGGCGTCACCCCGCGGCGCTGCAGAAGCTCGTGGTAGAGCGTCCAGTAGTCCTTGAAGCGTGGGTCGCTCTCGATGTTGCACAGCTCGAAATCGACGCCGGCCTTCAGGCGCAGATTGAGCTTCGCGATGCGCGACTCGATGACTGCCGGGCGTCCGATCAGGATGGGTTTGGCGATGCCTTCATCGACCACGTGCTGGATCGCGCGCAGCACGGTTTCCTCCTCGCCCTCGGCGTACACGACACGCTTGGGATCGGCCTTGGCACGATTGAACACCGGCTTCATCAGCAAGGTGGTGCGGAACACGAACGCGCTGAGCTTTTCGGTATACGCGCCCAGGTTCTCGATCGGGCGCGTCGCGACTCCGGACTCCATCGCCGCGCGCGCAACCGCCGGCGCGAGCTGCACGATCAGGCGCGGATCGAACGGCTGCGGAATCAGATACTCGGGTCCGAACGACACCGACTTGCCGCCGTACGCGCGCGCGGCGACGTCGCTGGCCTCGCGCCGCGCGAGTTCCGCGATCGCATGCACACAGGCGACCTTCATCGCCTCGTTGATCACGGTCGCGCCGACATCCAGCGCGCCGCGGAAGATGTAGGGGAAACACAGCGCGTTGTTGACCTGGTTCGGATAGTCGGAGCGGCCGGTCGCGATGATCGCGTCGGGGCGCACCGCCTTGGCTTCCTCCGGCAGGATCTCCGGCGTCGGGTTCGCGAGCGCGAGAATGATCGGCCGCTGCGCCATGCGCGCGACCATCGCCGGTTTCAGCACGCCCGGCGCGGACAGGCCGAGGAACACGTCGGCGCCCTCGATGATCTCGTCGAGCACGCGCGCATCGGTCTCGCGCGCGTAGCGGCATTTGTTCGGATCCATTTCCTCCTTGCGGCCCTTCCAGACCACGCCGAGACGGTCCGCGACCCAGACGTTCTCCATCTTCACGCCGAGGCTGACCAGCATGTCGAGGCAGGCAAGGCCGGCCGCGCCGGCGCCGGTCGAGACCAGCTTGATCGAGGCGATGTCCTTGCCGGCGACGTGCAGCGCGTTGACCAGCGCCGCGCCGACGATGATCGCGGTGCCGTGCTGGTCGTCGTGGAACACCGGGATCTTCATGCGCTCGCGCAGTTTCCTCTCGACCTCGAAGCACTCCGGTGCCTTGATGTCCTCGAGGTTGATGCCGCCGAAACTGGGTTCCAGGCTGGCGATGATGTCGACCAGCTTGTCCGGGTCGTTCTCGGCGATCTCGAGATCGAACACGTCGATGCCGGCGAACTTCTGGAACAGCACGCCCTTGCCTTCCATGACCGGCTTGGCCGCGAGCGGGCCGATGTTGCCGAGGCCGAGTACCGCGGTGCCGTTGGTGATTACCGCGACCAGGTTGCCGCGCGCGGTGAGGTTCGCGACTTCGGTCGGATCGCGGACGATTTCTTCGCACGCGGCAGCGACGCCGGGCGAGTAGGCGAGCGACAATTCGCGCTGGGTGACAATCGATTTGGTCGCGGTGACCTTGATCTTTCCGGCTGGCGCCTTGCGGTGGTAGTCGAGCGCGGCTTTCTTGAGTTCTTCGAGGGTGGACATGGGCGCGAGAGCGGCGCGATCGGCTCGCGCGGCGTCGGGAGGAGAGACGCCGACTATAGCATCGCGTCAGCGACGCCCTTCCCGCGCAGGCCGCAGACACCGCCGGCGGCTCGCGATTCCAACCCAGCCGCGCGCAAGGGGAACGTTGCCGCGGTCCTGGCCGGCCGTGCGATCGCAACGCTGATCCGGCGCTGGAAAATCATTCGTTGCGTCACGATGGCTGATAACCCAGATAGTCGAGGGCCGCCTGCAGCATCGCCTCGCTGCCGATTGTCAGTGCGCCTTCGTCGAGGAAGAATTTCGGCGAGTGGTTCGTCGGCGCAGTCGCCGGATCCTCGCCGGTCTTGGTCGCGCCGACGAAGAAATACACGCTCGGCGCCGGCACGCTCAAGGCAAGCTGCGGGAAATCCTCGGACGCGGTCCAGCGCGGCGCCTCGCTGACCTTGTCCTTGCCGAGCGCCTTTTCGAGGCTTGCCCGTACCCGTGCGGTCAATGCCGGATCGTTGCTGTTGACCGGATTGCCGTCATGCGCCGGAATCTCGGCGTCGATGGTCGCACCGTTCGCCGCCGCGACATGCTCGGCGATGTTGTTCAGGCTCGCCAGCGCCTGCTTGCGCATGCCCTCGTCGAACGCGCGCACGGTGCCCTCCAGGTGCGCGGTATCGGAGACGATGTTGAAGCGCTGGCCGGCGTTGAACACGCCGAACGTGACCACGGCAGGATCCTTGTTGATGTCGAGCTGGCGGCTGACGATGGTCTGCGCGCTGGTCACGATCTCGGCCGCGGTGACGATCGCATCGATGCCCTTCCACGGCATCGCGCCATGGCTCTGGCGGCCATGCACGGTGATCCGGAACGTGTCCGAGCTCGCCATCATGCCGCCCGCGCGCACCCCTGCGGTGCCGACCGGCAGCGAGCTGACCACGTGCATGCCGAACACCGCGTCCGGCTTGAAGTCCTTGAACACGCCGTCCTTGACCATCAACGGCGCACCGCCCTCCTCGCCCGCCGGCGCGCCCTCCTCCGCCGGCTGGAAGATGAACATGACTTCGCCGGGAAGGTCCTTGCGGATGCGCGACATCGCCTCGGCGATGCCGAGCGTCATCGCGGTATGCGCATCGTGGCCGCAAGCGTGCATCACGCCAACCTGCTTGCCGAGGTATTCGCCTTTCGCCTTCGATGCGAACGGAAGATCCACTTCCTCGGTGACCGGCAATGCGTCCATGTCGGCGCGGATCGCAAGCTTCGGTCCCGGTTTGCCGCCCTTGAGGATGCCGACCACGCCGGTGTGCGCGATGCCGGTGCGGACGTCGAGGCCGAGCTTCTTCAACTCCGCCGCGACGAACTTCGAGGTGCGGAACTCGCGATTGCTGAGTTCCGGATGCTGGTGCAGGTCGCGCCGCCAGGTCGTGATCTCGGGCAGCAGCGGCTGGATCATCTGCGCCGTCGTTTCGACGGCACCAGCGTTTGCAGCAGCGAGTGCGAGCAACGTCGCAACACCGATCACATTCTTGCGCACAGCGAATTCTCCGCAAAAAGAAACCATCGTCGCCCCGGCGAACGCCGGGGTCCAGTGCCTTGACGTGCAGCCATCCTCACAAACCCAGCACCAAGTCGTCTGCCTCGACCCGGTCCAGGCGGATCCGGTTGGCGAACAACGAGAACGCCAGCATCCCGGCAAGCCCATGCGCGTGCTGCACCCATGGCGGCAGGTAGCGCGGCTGCGCGATGTAGCCGTTGTCGAAATACGGCTCCAGCGCGAGCACGTCGTGCAGCGCCAGCTTGCCGGCGAACAGATTGCGGCACAGGCCCATGCGCTGGTTCTTCAGCGCCCAGCGGAAGAACGTGTGCACCGACAGCAGGCCGTGCAGGTACACCGAGTCCTTGGTGAATGCCGCGCCGCCGCCGAGCGGCGCGCCGCGGAACACGCGCTGCGCGGAGGAGAAACTGTCGGTCTCGTTCTGGCCGGCATCCATGAAGAAGCGGAACACCTCGATGAAGTCGGCGCCCCTGATCGCCATGTCGATGCCGAGGATGCGCAGGGAAATGCGCTTCATGCGCGCGATGTCGATCGAGCCGGACATGAGTTCGGCGAATACCGCGAGGCCCTCCTGGGTCGCGGTGATCCGCGGCGAGGAGCGGGCCAGCGATTTCAGGTGCGGCTGGGCGCGCCCGTTGAGCGCGGTCAGCGAGTGCACGAACGCCTCGTGGGCGAGCAGCTGGTCGCGGTCATAGCAGGAGAAGTTCGTCGCCGAGCGCAGGCGGATGCGTGTCGCGCCCGCTGCCGCCTTCGCGATCAGGTCGGGATCGGTCTCGACCTTGACCACGCCCGCGCCGAAGAACGCGTCGAGCTTCTGTTGCAGTTCGCCCTGCAGTATTTCCGCCGGAACCTGCGCCTCGACTTCGTCGAGCGGTGCGCCGCTGTTGTACTCGTCGGCGATCGCGATGAAATGGCGCGCGGCATCCAGATTGGTCAGGCTCGCGCCGGGCACGCGATCGTCGGGCAGGCCGTACAACCTGGCCGAATGCGCGGTGATCGCCGGCGTGCCCATCGCCTCGAGCAGTTCGGTCGCAATGCGCCACGATTCGGCGGTGCGCCGGATATAGTCGCCGAGCGGATGCGCGGTATCCGCAGCGCGCGCGATCCCGTCGAGCGCCGCGCGCGTCGTCGAGAAGTCACAGGGCGGATACGCGATCTCGGGCAGACCCGCGTTGCCCCGCTTCCACGCCGCGATGAAGCCGAGCTCGACCGAAGCCGGCCAGCTCACCGAGGCGAGCAGGCCGATGCCGCGCGTCGCAGCGACGAGACGCTGGTCGAGGTCGGCATAGAGATCGGATTGATCGAGGTCGCTCATGCGATACGTTCGGCGTGGCCGGCGCGAAGATAGCAGGCCAGCCGCTCCGGCGGGATCGCGGCGAGGCCTGCATCCCCGCCGCTGCCGATCCCGCGGCTACCAGTCCGTGGGCCGATAATCCTTCAGGAACTGCCCCCAGACATGCTCGCCGCTGTTGATGCCGCTGATGATCGGATCGACGATGCGCGCAGCGCCGTCGACGATGTCGAGCGGCGGATGGAAGCGTTCCTCGATCACCTTGCGCGCGGCGATGTGCACCGGATCCTCATCGGTCACCCAGCCGGTGTCGACACTGTTCATGTGGATGCCGTCGTTGTGGTAATCGGTCGCCGAGGTGCGCGTCATCATGTTCAGCGCGGCCTTGGCCATGTTCGTGTGCGGGTGCCGCGTGGTCTTGAAGTTTCGGTAGAACTGGCCTTCCATCGCGGACACGTTGACGATGTGCTTGTCGCGTTCCGGTGTGCGCAGCAGCAGCGGTTTCAGGCGCGCGTTGATGATGAACGGCGCGATCGCGTTGACCAGTTGCACTTCCAGCAATTCGACCGACGGCACTTCGGCCATCAGCAGGCGCCACGAGTTGCGCCCGCGCAGGTCGATCTGCTGCAAGTCCTGGTCGAGGCGGCCTTCGGGGAACAGATGCTGTTGCGCCAGCAGATCCTCCGCAAGCAGGGGCAGCTGCGACAATTCCGCGGCGCGGGTCAGCCCGGGAAGGTTCGATCCACGGCCGGCGCGCGCGAGCGATGACGCATCGGCTTCGGGCAGGATGTGCGCGCCGCGCAAGCCCTCGTAGTGGCCGACCAGGTTGCGCAGACGAGCAGGCATCGCGTCCGCCGCGGCGCTTTCGCCGGCCATCATGTGCGCGTAGAAACCCGGCGGGCGGCGCACGGTCTGGCAGGCATTGTTGATGATGAAATCGAGGCGCGGCCGGGTCGCGACCAGTTCCTGGCAGAACGCCTCCACGCTCGGCGTGTGGCGCAGGTCGAGGCCGAAGATCTGCAGGCGATCGCCCCACGCGTCGAAATCCGCCTCCGCGGCATAGCGAGCCGCGGAATCGCGCGGGAAGCGCGTGGTGACGACAAGCTCGGCGCCGGCGCGCAGCAGCTTCAGGCCGGCCTGATAGCCGATCTTCACGCGCCCGCCGGTAAGCAGCGCGACCCGCCCGCGCAAGTCGGCCGACTCGCTGCGCTTGGCGAAGTTGAACGCGGCGCAGGACGGGCACAACTGATCGTAGAAATGGTGGATCCGCGAGTATTTCTGCTTGCATACGTAGCAATGCTGCGGCTCGATCGCTGCGCGCGGTTGCGCCGCATCGACGTCGATGTCGTGCGCCACGAACCCTGCCGGCGGGAACACGTTCGGCGTGGTGAACACCGACTGCCGGCGCAGGGTGCGGATCCCGGTCCGGTCCAGCACCCGATCGTCGGCGCGGATCTGCGCGGCGTTGCGCGCGCGCTCGGCCGCTTTCAATTTCAACCGGCGCGCAACGGGGTCGGGGTCATAGACCTGCGCGATCGCGCGATGCAGGCGCTCGCGCTCGGGCGCCGGCAGCCGGTCCAGCAGCTCGCGATCGGCGGCGACCGCGTCGAGCAGGTCCACGGCTGCACGCAGGGCTTGCAACAACGCGGCATCCGCCGCATCGACGGGCGCTTGCAGGGGGCTGGTGGTCTTGGTCACAAACAGCATCCGTATACGAGGAGGAGGGTGCGAATCGCGTTCCGGCTGTACACCTGATCGCAGAGCGGGTGCACCCGCGATCCGCGGTCAGCGCTGGCCGTACTTCTCGCCAAGCCGCCTGCCGAGCGCCTTGGTGAGCACGCGCGCCTCGCCCTTCTTGCGCAGTTGCGCTTCCAGCGTGTCGGCGGCGGCGGCGAGTTCGTCGCGCAATTTCAGATAATTCTGCCAGCGCGCCGGATCGAGGCGACCTTCGACGAGTGCGGCCCGTACCGCGCAGCCGGGTTCGCTGACGTGGCCGCAATCGCCGAAGCGGCAGCCCTGCGCGAGTTCGTCGATATCGGCGAACTGGCTCTGCCCGATTTCCTCCTCGCCGGTGAGTTTCAGTTCGCGCATGCCGGGCGTGTCGATCAGGCAGCCGCCGGACGGCAGCTGGATCAGCGCGCGATGGGTGGTCGTGTGACGGCCGCGACTGTCGTGTTCGCGCACTGCCTTGGTCGCCTGGCGCTCGTGCCCGAGCAAGGTATTGGTCAGGGTCGACTTGCCGACGCCGGACGAACCGACCAGCACCGCGGTGTGACCGGGGCCGAGGTAGGCGAGCAAGGGTGCGACGCTCGCCGCAGATTTCGCGTTGAGCGCGAACATCGCGACACCGGCGATGCGCCGGCGCAATTCCTCGAGCGCATCTTGCGCATCGCCGGCGGCATCGGCCTTGGTCAGCACCAGCACCGGCGTCGCGCCGCTGCCCTGGATCAGCAGCAGGTAGCGTTCGATGCGCGCGGGATTGAAATCGCCGTCGAGTCCGTTCAGCACGAACACCGAATCGATGTTAGCGGCGATGATCTGGCGCTGGTGGCTCTCTCCGGCCGCGCCGCGGCGAAGTTCGGTGCGCCGCGGCAGGATGTGCTCGATCGTCGGCGGCGTGGCGGGCGCGACGAGCACGAAATCGCCGACCGCCGGGCGCCGGGTCGGATCGAGATCGCGCTTCAGGAAACGCGCCGCGGGTTGCGCGTTGAACATCGCTGCGCCGTCATGCAGCTGGTAGCCGGCGCGGTGCTGGGCGACCACGCGTGCCACGCGCAGCCGCGGCGACGCATCGGGCGGCAATGCCATCGTGCGCCAGCCGATGCGGGCGAGTCGCTGTTCTTCGTCGGGCGTGAGCTGCATCGCCGCTGATTCTAGTGTAGTGCTGCATTCTGTTTGGAACTTATCGTCAGTCCCGAACAAGAGCGCCTCCTTCTGCCCTCCCTCGGCCGCCTGAGGGCGGCTTCGACCTTCCCCGCCACGCAGGCATCCTTGCTGTTCCTTCCCCTGCGTAGCGGGGGAAGGTGCCAAAGGCGGATGGGGGCAGCTTGTCGTCACAGCGGACCGAACTCACCGTCGACTTTTACGTTCCTTCAAGAATGCAGCACTACACCAGCCGCGATCGTGCAGCTGCGACCTGTGCGCGTCCGCGAGGATGCCCGGACGCTGGTCCCGCGACCCGATCGGGTGCAGCGCCGTCGCGACACTGCTAGCATCGCGCGAATTTTTCGCCAGCGGAAAGATGCATGCACAGTCCAGCGATCGCGGTCAGCAGCCGCCTCGATCAGGTCCGTTACGACATCCGCGGACCGCTGAGCCGACGCGCCCACGAACTCGAGGCCGAGGGGCGATCCGTCCTGCGCCTCAACATCGGCAATCCGGGCCTGTTCGGTTTCCGCGTGCCGCAGCACCTGCGCGACGCGATCGCGAGCGCACTGCCGCGCAGTGAAGCCTATTGCCATCAGCAGGGCCTGCCCGAAGCGCGCGACGCGATCGCCGCTCAGCATCGGCGCAACGGCGCCGCGGCCGCCGCCGAGCGCGTGTTCATCGGCAACGGGGTCAGCGAGCTGATCGACCTCACCCTGCGCGCACTGCTCGCTCCAGGGGACGAGGTGCTGATTCCGGCGCCGGACTATCCGCTGTGGACCGCCGCGACGCACCTCAACGGCGGGGTGCCGGTGCACTACGCGTGTCCGCCCGAACGCGCGCACCTGCCCGATGCCGACCGGATCGCCGCGCTGATCACGCCGCGCACGCGGGCGCTGGTCATCATCAATCCGAACAATCCGACCGGCGCGGTATATCCG
>JBIODY010000025.1:0-13319 GCA_044445505.1 Lysobacterales bacterium | reverse complement strand
TCTATTCCGGTGCTGATCACCGGCCCGACCGACGCCGGCAAAGAACGCATCGCCGAGATCATCCAGGCCAATTCGGCGGTCAGGGATGGTCCGTTCGTGACCGTGAACTGCGGCGCGCTGCCCTCGGAATTGATCGAGGCGGAGCTGTTCGGCGCCGAACCAGGCGCCTATACCGGCGCTTCGAACAAGGCGCGCGAAGGCCGCTTCGAGATTGCCGACGGCGGCACGCTGTTTCTCGACGAGATTGGCAACCTGCCGCTGGCCGGGCAGACGAAACTGCTGCGCGTGCTCGAAAGTGGCCAGTTCGAGCGCCTCGGCTCGAGCAGGACGCGCAAGGTCAAGGTACGCGTGATCAGCGCGACGAATGCGGATGTCGCCGCGATGATCCGCGACGGCCGTTTTCGCGAGGATCTGTATTACCGCCTCAACGTGATCGAGCTGCGCCTGCCGCCGCTGGCCGAACGCAGCGAGGACATCCTGCCGCTGGCCGAACACTTTCTCGATGGCGCCGCGGTGCTCGACGATAGCGCGCGCTCGGCGCTTGCCGGCCATGCGTGGCCCGGCAACGTGCGCGAACTCAAGAACGCGATCCAGCGTGCTGCACTGCTGTGCCAGGGCGGCGTGATCGGCGCTCGCGATCTCGGCCTGGTCGCCGCGCGCGGCAGCAATGGCCGCGTCGCCGCGGAAGCGGAACCGGATCGCGAGATGATCGAAGCCGCGTTGAAGAAAGCGTGCGGCGTGATCAGCCAGGCCGCGGCTGAACTGGGCTTGTCGCGCCAGGCGCTGTATCGGCGCATGGGCAAGTTGGGAATAGAGCAGGGGTCAGCGGCCAGGGGTTAGGGTGGCGGATGCGCTGCGGTGTTTCCTGACTTCGTCGCTCACCACGTCGTGCACGGTTATATGCTCGCGCCGTGATTCGGTGTCGCACCCGCGCCCCTGGACCCATCCCTCATCCCTCGCCCCTGCTCTCATGCGCCTCGTTTCGCTCGAAGGAAAACTTGCCGCGGCACTCGCCGCCGCGGTGCTCGCGGCGGCAGCCCTGGCCGCCTGGACGACGACCTGGTTCGCATCGCCATGGTACGGCGCGGCCGCAGCGGTACTGGCGCTGGCGCTTCCGGCGCTGCTGTTCGCACGCATGCTAGCGAGTCCGGTCGCTGCGTTGATCCGCGCGCTGTCGGGCAGCGTGGTCGCGTTTCGCGACGGCGATTTCAGTTTCTCGATCGGTGCGGAGCGGCGCGACGAGATCGGCGAGCTCGTCGCCGCACACAACGAACTCGGTCGCGTGCTGCGTGAGCAGCGCCAGAACCTGTTCCAGCGCGAACTGCTGCTCGATACCCTCGTGCAGAACACGCCGACCGCGCTGGTGCTGGTCGAACCCGGTGGCCACGTCGTGTATGCGAACCTCGCCGCCCGCCAGCTGCTCAACAGCGGCCGTTCGCTCGCCGGCGAACGCTTCGAGACGATCGTCGCGAGCGCCCCCGCGCCGCTCGCGCGCGCGATCGCGAACGACGCGGACGGTCTGTTCAGCGTGCCGTTCGAGAACGAGGAAGAGACCTTTCATCTGTCGCAACGCGAGTTCAAGCTGCAGGGCAGGCCGCACCGGCTCTACCAGCTGAGGCGCCTGACCCGCGAACTGGCGCGGCAGGAAGTCGCGACCTGGAAGAAGGTGATACGCGTGATCAGCCACGAGTTGAACAACTCGCTGGGGCCGATCCGTTCGTTGGCGCACTCGGGCCGCGAATTCGCCCGGCTCGGCGATCCGAAGCGCCTGACCACCGTGTTCGACACGATCGAGGAGCGCACGCGGCATCTGGAGGGTTTCATCCACGGCTATGCGCGCTTCGCGAAGCTGCCGCTGCCGCGGCCGGAGGCGGTCGCGTGGGCGCCATTTCTGGATGCGCTCTCGCGCCACTACACGTTTCATCCCAGCGGAGATCTTCCGTCGGAACCGGGCATCTTCGATCGCGCGCAGATCGAGCAGGTGCTGATCAACCTGCTCAAGAACGCGCACGAATCCGGGGGAGCAGGCGATGCGGTGGAACTCGGCGTGACCCAGAACGCGCGCGAGACCCGCATCGAAGTCGCCGACCGCGGCAGCGGCATGAGCGAGACCGTGCTCGCGAACGCGCTGCTGCCGTTCTATTCCACGAAGCGTTCGGGATCGGGTCTCGGCCTCGCTCTCGCGCGCGAGATCGCCGAGGCCCATGGCGGGCGCGTGCAGCTGGCGAACCGGCGCGGCGGCGGTCTCGCGGTGACCCTGATGTTGCCGGTGCATGGGGAACAGGTAACCGGTAGCCGGTAACCGGTCACCGGAAGAGCGCGGTTACTCTCCGGCTGCCGATTTCCGGCTACCGTCTCGCTCTATACTCATGCGATCGCCATCAAGCAGGGAGTCGTCATGGGTTCATTGATCCTGCCGCTGGTCATCGTCGCATTCGCGGTGATCATGCTGTCCAAGCTCGTGCGCATCGTGCCGCAGGGCTGGGAGTGGACCGTCGAGCGCTGGGGCAAGTACACGCACACCCTGGATCCGGGCTTCCATCTGCTGATTCCGGTCATGCAGAACGTCGGCCGCAAGATCAACATGATGGAGCAGGTGCTCGACGTGCCGTCGCAGGACGTGATCACCAAGGACAACGCGGTCGTCAAGGTCGATGGCGTGGTTTTCTACCAGGTGCTCGACGCGGCGAAGGCGGCGTACGAGGTGGCCCAGCTCGAAATCGCGATCATCAACCTGATCATGACCAACATCCGCACCGTGCTCGGCGGCCTCGATCTCGACGAGTCGCTGTCCAAACGCGACGAGATCAACGCGAAGCTGCTGCGGGTGGTCGATGAGGCGACGCACCCGTGGGGCCTCAAGGTCACGCGCATCGAACTCAAGGACATCCAGCCGCCGCGCGACCTCGTCGACTCGATGGCACGGCAGATGAAGGCCGAACGCGAGAAGCGCGCGAACATCCTCGATGCCGAGGGCTTCCGCCAGGCCGCGATCCTGAAAGCCGAAGGCGAGAAGCAGTCGGTGATCCTCGCCGCCGAAGGCGAGAAGGAAGCCGCGTTCCGCCAGGCCGAGGCGCGCGAGCGCCTGGCCGCGGCAGAGGCGAAGGCGACCGATCTGGTCTCGGCCGCGATCGCCGGTGGCAGCATCAACGCGCTCAACTATTTTGTCGCGAACAAATACGTCGAGGCGCTGAAGGCGATGGCCGATTCGCCGAACCAGAAGATGCTGCTGATGCCGATCGAAGCGAGCGGCATCATCGGCTCGATGGCCGGCATTGCCGAGCTGGCGAAATATGCACTGGCGGATCAGGCCGCGCTGCGCGCTCCGGCGCCTGCGCGCGTGTCGCCGCCGCCACCGCCGCCACCACCGCGCTAGGTTCATCGTCATCGTCGTCCTGGCGAATGCCGGGACCCAGCGTCTCTTCGAGCCGCCGCAATAGACACTGGATCCCGGCGTTCGCCGGGATGACGAGGGAAAGCCGGTCACTTGAGTGGAATGTGCCAATGGACAACCTCGTCAACAACTACGGCTGGTGGCTGCTCGCGCTGGTGTTGATCGCCGCCGAGATGGTCCTGCCTGGCTATTTCATGCTGTGGATCGGCATCGCGGCGGCGGTCATGGGCGTGATCGTGTTGCTCGCGCCCGCGCTGTCCGCGATCGCGCAGGCGGCCCTGTTCGGCCTGTTTGCGCTCGCCGCGTGCGCAATCTACTGGAAGTTCATCCGCCCGCTCGCTGAGCAGCGCGACGACCAGCCGCTGCTCAATCGCCGTGGAGAGAAGCTCGTCGGCCAGCGCTTCGTGCTGGTCGAGCCGATCGTCAACGGCCGCGGCAAGGTCAAGGTCGGCGACGGCTCGTGGCTGGCCGAGGGGCCCGACTTGCCGGTGGGCAGCGAGGTCGAAGTCGTCGCCGTAGAGGGAACGACGCTGAAAGTGCGGTGAGGCGCTGCCATTTCGCCGTGACCCGCGCCGCTCGTGCGCGATCTCCTCCTTGCTGTTTCACCCCGCGCAGCGATTGATCAAGCCGCGAAAGCTCATGCTCGTCGAGGTCGGTCACCACGGCGGCGAGCTGGCTGGCGAGGTTGGAATGCCATGCGGGGCCGCGGATAATGGCGCCCCTCCTTCCGATCGGCGCCTTTCGATGACGCAGCAGACCATCCTCAACGCAACCCACCGCGCGCTCGGCGCGAAGATGGTCGACTTCGGCGGCTGGGACATGCCGGTCAGCTACGGCTCGCAGATCGAGGAACACCATGCGGTGCGCCGCGATGCCGGCATGTTCGATGTCTCGCACATGACCGTGGTCGACCTGCATGGCGCGCGTTGCCGCGAGTTCCTGCGCCGGTTGCTCGCCAACAACATCGACAAGCTGAAGGTGCCGGGCAAGGCGCTGTACTCGTGCATGTTGAACGAGCAGGGTGGCGTGATCGACGACCTGATCGTGTATTTCCTTGCCGAGGATTTCTTCCGCGCCGTCGTCAACGCGGCGACGCGCGACAAGGACCTGGCATGGATCGAGAAGCAGGCCGGGGCGTTCGACGTGACCGTCATCGAGCGGGCGGATTTCGCGATGATCGCGGTGCAGGGCCCGAACGCGCGCGACAAGGTACTCGGTCTGCTGACACCGGAGACGCGTGCGAAAGCGGCCAGGATCGGCAAGTTCGTCGCAGCCGAAGGCGACGGCTTGTTCATCGCGCGCACCGGCTACACCGGCGAGGACGGTTTCGAGATCATCGTCGCCGAGGCCGACACGGTCGCTCTCTGGCGCAGGCTTTCTGCGGCCGGCGTCGCGCCCGCCGGACTCGGCGCACGCGACACGCTGCGCCTCGAAGCTGGCATGAACCTCTACGGCCAGGACATGGACGAGACGGTCACGCCGTGGGAGGCGAATCTCGGCTGGACCGTCGCGCTCGACGAAGGCCGCGACTTCATCGGTCGCGGCGTGCTCGAAAAACAGAAGGCCACAGGTGGCCATCGAGTGATGGTCGGCTTGGTCATGGACGACAAGGGCGTGCTGCGGCATGGCCAGCGCGTGGTGACGCCGCACGGCGATGGCGAGATTCTTTCCGGCAGTTTTTCGCCCACGCTCGGAAAGTCGATCGCGTTCGCGCGCGTGCCCGCCGCCGTGGCCGGCACGCTGCAAGTGGACATCCGTGGCAAGCTGGTGCCGGTGCGCGTCGTCAAATACCCGTTCGTGCGCGATGGCAAGGCTTGCGACGGCGTCTGAGCGACAAACGTGCGCCTCTGCGGCGGCCGTTTGTGCAAACCGCGGCAGGATGCCCGGTTTTGCAAGCTGCCAGTGATTCGCGCGCATCCGTTTCCATTGCTAGAATTCGCTCTCTGCGGTACCCACCGAGGACTTGAGCCATGCAAGAAATTCCCGGCGATCTGAAGTTCATGAAGTCCCACGAGTGGGCGCGCGTCGAAGACAAGGGCACCGTCACCTGTGGCATTTCCGACCATGCTCAGGGCTTGCTCGGCGATCTCGTCTATGTCGAGTTGCCGAGCGTTGGCGACACCGTCAAGGCCGGCAGTGCCGTTGCGGTGGTCGAGTCGGTCAAGGCCGCCTCGGACGTCTATGCGCCCGTTTCCGGCGAGATCGTCGCGGTCAACGAGGCGTTGCCGGACAAGCCCGAGACGATCAACGAGGATGCCTATGGCGATGGCTGGATCTTCGTGGTCAAACCGGACAACCTCGCCGAGGACCAGGAAGAGCTGCTCGATCCAGACGCCTACGCCGAGTTGATCGAAAGCGAAGACCACTGAATCCGCAGCGCGTCTCGTCGACGCCGGTCGCCGAAGGGCGCGCGAGAGCGCGCCCTTCGGCTTTTGCGATGCCCGAATGGATGGGCCGGCAACCGCAAATCGCGGACGGCGTGGAGCGTGAGAACCCTGACGCAATTTTCCAGACACGCGTTGCGCGACGCGTGCGCTTCGATCAACGTGTGCTCGCGTTGTCGATCCCGGAGAGTGTCATCGGCGAGGCGCTCGCGCAGGAAATTTCATCGCCGACGACGTGCTCGAACGGCAACATCCGCAGCGTGTCGATGCCTTCCTGGTACACCGAGGGCGAGGGTGGCCAAGACGTCGATCCGGACCGTTTCGGCGACGCTCGGGGTCGTTCGAGGGTCGGATTGAAAAAATATTTTTCGACCGTTTTGACGCTGTCCGGCGGCATCAGACGATCGTGCGATGCACCCGCAAAGCTCGTCGCAAAAACACAGAAGCGCAATATTCCAGCTTTCAGGAGCGTGCTGGCATGCATTTCATGAAAGTCTCGAAAGCCGCATCACGCCTTGCTTTCCGGGATTCATGCATCTGCGGAACAGATCGTGTCGTATAGACATATAGGCTTCTAGGTGTCCATATGAAAACGATTTTCAGACCCGCTCACGCGCCCTTCGGGAAGCGATTTTCGACCTCCGGCGACCGTGCGGGAACTGCTTGTTTCCCATGAGAAATTTGTTGACACGCGCATAAGACAGTAATAGTTTCTGCGCCGGCGTGACAAACAAACGCAGGAATCATGACCGCAGCTCGATTCATTGCCCCGTATGTTGAACACGGTGTCAAAGCCGGGTCGGTGAAAAAAATCACGGTGTCGGTTCCGTTCCACATTCTCAAGCTTCTGTCCGACGAACGGACCCGCCGCCAAGTCGGTAATCTGCGCCACGCCACCAACAGCGATCTGCTGTGCGAAGCATTCCTTCACGCTTTTACTGGGCAACCACTGCCAACTGACGAGGAGCTAAGACGCGATATGGCTATGAAGAAAGCTGCAAAAAAGAAACCCGCCAAGAAGGCCGCCAAGAAGGCGGTGAGGAAGACTACCGCCAAGGCGAAGACCGCCACGGCGCGCAAGACCGGCGCTGCCAAGAAACCGGCAGCAAAGAAGAAGGCCAGAAAGGCTGCCAAGAAGGCCAAGTAAGGCCGCTGAAGTCGGTGGCGATGTTTGCACACCGACATCGCTGCCGGCTTCGTACCGGAGTCTGGTGCGAAGCCGGTCAGCAATGACGCAAGACCTGTAACACGCAAGTCGCAACACCTGTAACACGCAAGCCGCAACACCAATGCAACAAGCAAGCAGTACTCGGAAAGCAATTACTCTCCCTGCGGATAGCCCAGCGCAGGGAGAGAATTTCCCCCCGCCCCGTTCGACCGCAGTTCCCTTTCCTCGACCACGATGGCGCTTTCGCACGGCGATCGCGTGATGCCCGGCCGTGCCGCGCGGGACGACGTCCTTTCGATGCGTGCGGTCAATGCGACAGCAACGTGGCCAGGATGTGATCTTCGCCGGTATGTTCGCTGACGATCTTCGCGCAGCTCAGAAGCGGAACCGCGAGCAGCAGGCCGGCGACGCCCCACAGCCAGCCGAGCACGACCAGCGCGACGAATACCATCACCGGATCGAGCGCGAGCCGGCGTCCGACCAGGTGCGGCGTCACCAGCTGTCCTTCGATCAGGTGCAATCCGAGAAACGCGGCTGGTGCAGCCAGCGCGACCAGCGGTGAGGCGGATTGTGCGAAGCCGGCGACGGCCAGCACGATCGCGGTCAGCAGCGGCCCGATGAACGGCGCGAAATTCATCAGCGCCGCGACGCCTCCCCACAGCATCGGATCGGGCACATGCATCAGGCGCAACGTGATCGCGGTCGCGATGCCGAGGCCCGCGTTGATCAGCGTGATCGTGATCATGTACAGCGACAATTCGTGCTGCGCCTGGCGCGTCGCCATGACCAGGTCGCGCTTCGCACGCAGGTGCGGCGCCATCGTCACGAACTTGCGCAGCAGCGTGTCGCCGTGCAGCAGGAACAGGAAGGTGAGGAAAACGGTGATGATCAGGCCGGCGAGCGCGGTTGGTGCGGCGTTGAGGAATTGGGTCAGCAAGCCGGGCGACGCGTCGACCATCCGCACCGACGATGCAGCGTCCGGATTGGCGAGCTTGCCGATCTCGCGGGTTGCCTCGGTCGCGGCCTGCAGGGGCCGGCGCAGATCGCGCAGCGTGGTTTCGACATGCGCGAGCGCCTGCGGCATGCGCGCCATCCATGCGCGCGCCGGATTCGCCAGCGCCATGAACGCGACGCCGATCAAGGCGAACGTCAGCACCACCGCGACCAGCGCACCGATCGCACGCGGTACGTGCACATGCGAGAGGGCGCGAACGGCCGGCGCGAGTATCAGGCCGAGCAGGATCGCAACCACGATCGGGACGATCACCGCCTCGGCAAGCGCACAGGTATAGAGCGCGAGCAGGACGACGATCGTGCCGAGCAGGCGGTTGCGCACGACTGCTGGGTCAGGCGTGACATCCGGCGCAACCGACGTGCCGGCAACCTCCGGTGGTTCGGCGGTGCCGGCCGCCAAACGCGGCGCCGCGGCTTCGCGCAGCGCCGCCGGGGAGGATTCGGGCGGTGCTTCGATGCTCATGTCGGGATGTCCGGGCGCGGCATCGGAGGAGCGGTCTCGACCGGATGCGCAGCGTTTTCGCGCAACAGCGTACCGATCGGCAGGCGCAGCGCGAACCCGGCCACGCGCGCGAGCAACGCACCTGCGCGCGCCGTTCCGCGCAGCGGAAGGATGCCGGTCAGCAGGCCGGCGCAGATGCCGCCGCCGATGATCCACCGCGTGCGATGCCGGCGAAAGGTCCGGCTCAGTGCCTGCGTCCGGGTCAACCAGAGCGCACGTTCGGACCGGAACCGGTATTCGGCGCGGACGATTTCCTGGCGCCGCGTCAGCAGCCTCATGCGCGCGCGTGCCCGATCGCGCCGAGCATGCGCCGCGTGCGCGGCAGGGCAAGATCGCGCCAGCAGCCGCGCATCGCGTACAGCACCACGCCGACGCCGATCAGGTTGGCAAGCGCCACGCAGCCGATGCCGTAGAACACGTTGCCGGTCAGTTGATAGATACCCGCGGCGATCGCCGCGCTCGTCGCGAGCCACGCGCCCACGCCAAGGAAGACCAGTGCGAAACCCAGCCACACCAGGACCAGCGCGCTGCTGCGCGCAAGCCTGAGTTCTGCGCGCAGCAAGGCGAGTGCGGCCTCGGCGACACGCGCGGCCTGGACCAGTGCCTCGCGTACCGCTTCCAGCGTGTCGACCGACTGCGTCGGCCCCTCGTCGATCGCCGGGTTCTCCATATCAGCGCCTGCGCAGCCAGCGCGAAACGACGAGTCCGGCCGCGAACGCGACGCCGAACGCGGCGAGCGGATGTTCGCGCACCTGTGCAACTGCCGCATCGCCGAATTTCTTCGCCCCTTCGGCGAAGCGTGCGCTGGCGTCGCGCAGGTCGTCCTCGAGCTGCGCGCCGTTCGAGCGCAGCTTGGCGCGCAGGCGGTGCAGTTCGCCATTCGCGGCCTGTGCGCTTTCATCTGCCGCCGCACCGATGCCGTCGGCGGTTTCGTCGAGCTGTTGTTTGACTTCGCGTACGATTGCCATGGTTCGATCCTCGTAGTGTGCGATGAACGGGGCCGGCAAGGCCCCGCGAGACGGACGACGACCCGATCAGGCGCCGCCTGCGGGCAGCTTAGGCCGACCAAACTGAACAGCCGACGCAGTGTAAGGCCGGCCCCGATCCGACAACGGCACGCATTGTGCATTTCACCAGCTGTTACCTTTCGTTCACGCCAAGGCGCAAGCTGGGCGTGCGCCAACCATGTGGGGGACGAGCAGATGTGGAGTGCATTCGAGAGCAGGCGGCGCAACGGGGCAGCTCGTGTGCGGATGCGCGGCGCCGTTTCGGTTCCGCAACTCGTTGCGGTGGCGATCGGCCTCGCATTGATCGCCGCCGCCGCGTGGTGGTTTCTCGGCTCGCGTGGCAATGCACCCACGACCATGACGAAGGCGCCGGTCTCGGCGACGACTCCGGGCGCCGAACCGGCAGCCGGACCGGTTCCGGTGGACAGCCTCAGCGCCGACCAGCTCTACAAGGAAGCGCGCGCCGCGATGGGCGAGAACCGCATGGTGTCGCCGCCCGGCAACAATGCGCTGGAGTATTACCTGAAGATCCTGGCCAAGCAGCCGGATGACTCCGGCGCGACAGACGCGTTGCGCGAGCTGTTCCCGTTCGCGACCGGCAGCGCCGAGGAACAGATCAACCAGGGCAACTTCGACGAAGCCACGCGCATCATGAATCTGCTTGCGAAGGCGGATCCGAGCAACTACACGTTGACGATCCTGCGCAGCAAGCTCGATGCGAAGAAGAAACAGAGTGATCGCGAGCAGCAGCTGGCGGCACAGCAGGCAGCTGGGGCGGCCGCTGCGGCCGCGGCGAAGGCAAGCAACACGGCATCGGCGCCAGCGAACAGCGAGACGGCTGCGGCGGCGCCTGCCGCCGATGCATCCGCGGCACCGACAACAGCCGCTGCGCAGAAGCCGAAGCAGACCGTGGCGAGTGCGACTCCGGCTCCGGCGGTCGCGCCGCCGACACCGGCCGAGCCGGTCGGCGAAACGCGCGATGCGAAAGTCGTCACGCCGCCACGCCCGTCCTATCCGCCGGCGGCCGCACGCAATCGCCAGGACGGCTGGGTCGAGGTGGAATTCGTCGTTGCCGCGGATGGGTCCGTGCAGAACGCCAAAGTCGTGGGTTCCAATCCTTCGCGGACGTTCGATGGCGCGGCACTCAGCGCGATCAAGCAGGCCAAGTTCGAGCCGCGTCTCGACAAGGGCCAGGCGGTCGCGTCGACCCTGCGCCGCCGCATCGAGTTCAAGCTCGGCCAGTAGCCGGGGCGATCCCATCCCTGGATCGCGTTCGCGCCGCCGCGTATGTCGCGGTTGTTCGCGCGTGCGCGCGATGTCAGAGCCGTGCGATCGTCGTCAACTTCGGACAGCGCGCGGCAGGTCGGCCGGGCGCTGAAACACGAGGTCCCCGACGCGCAGTCAGTCGGTGCCGCCGGCGAGCTCGGAATCCGCGCCGGCGTCGATGCCGGCCCAGTTGACTTCGGGCAGGCCCAGATAACGATCGAGCAGCATCGGCATCAGGCCGGCCGGCATCCCCGACTCGCAGTTCCACAGCATGACCGCGCCGAAGCGGTATTTCGGCAGGAACGCGATCATCGCGCGATAGCCCTGCACGGCGCCGGCGTGGAACACCAGGGTCGTTCCGGCGTAATCGTAGATGCGCCAGCCGAGCGCGTACTGTGCATCGTTCAAGCGTCCGCGCCGCCATGCGGATGCGTGCATCTCGCGAGCGGTCTCGACCAGCGGCGTGTGCAACTGGGTCAGCAACGCCGGCGACAGCACGTTCGGTCGACCGCCCATCTGCGCAATCAGCCATTGCTCCATGTCGCGGATGCTGGCGTTGACGCCGGCTGCCGGCGGCACGTGGTAATAGCTTTCCTTCGGCACCAGCGGCACCCAGGTGTGCGCCGACCGATGGTGCGGACGCGCCCAGCTTTTTGAACCTTCCAGCGCGTCGCGGCCATACGTCGCGGTGGTCATGCCGAGCGGATGGAAGATCCGCTTCTCGACCTGGTGATAGTAGAAGTCGCCGGTCGCCGCGTAGGTAACGTCGCCGATCAGGCTGAAGGCGATGTTCTGGTAGCCGTAGCAGTCGCCGACGGGGCAAGCCATCGGCACGTCTTTCAGCTGATCGACCAGCAGTTCGTAGGGCTCGTCCTGCTCGAGCAGGTTGTCGTACGTGTTGTGCGGCAAGCCGACGCGGTGACTGAGGATGTCGGCGACCGTCAGCTTCTGCGCGCCGGCCACATCGTTCAGGGTGAACGTCGGCAGCATGTTGGTGATCTTCGTGTCCCAGTGCAGCAGGCCGTCTTCCACGAGACGGCCGGTCAGCGCGGTCGCGAACGCTTTCGACAGCGAGGCGAGACGGAACACGGTATCGCCGCCGACCGGCTCGCGCGTGCTCGCATCGGCGAAGCCGATGCCTCGTTCGAGCAGGACCTTGTCGTCCTTGACGATCGCGGCAGCGAGCCCGGAGACATCGTTCGACGTTTCCACGCCATCGAGCCAGCGGTCGAACTCACGCGCGATCGCCGCGGCGTCATGCGAGACCGCGCGCGCGTCGGCGACCGGGATCACCACCGGCGGCGGCGCCACGTTGCGCGAGTGCACGACGACCTTGCGGCCATGCCGCGCCGCGGCGGCGCTGCCGACGGATTTCGAGGCGGCCGTCTTGGCGTGTGCGGCATGGGCACTGGCGGCCTGCGGGGTGCGCGGCGACGACCTGGCTTTCTTCGCGGTCGCCGCGGCGTCGGCGTCGGCGGAGAATGCGACGGTGCAGGCCGCAAGCAGGGCAATCAGGAAGCGGGTACGGCTCAATGCGATCTCCGGGGCCTGTCGCGACCCTCGTGCTATGCTCAAAACGCCTCGATTCTAGCGGTATCACACAAGGGAAGAAACATGAGTCTCGTTATACTTCTGTTGGTCGTGATCGGCATCGCGTTCTTCGTCGTCGGCCTGTACAACGGACTGGTGACCGGCCGCAACGCCTACAAGAACGCGTTCGCGCAGATCGACGTGCAACTGACCCGCCGCTACGACCTGATCCCGAATCTGGTCGAGACCGCGAAGGCCTACATGGCGCATGAGCGCGGCACGCTCGAGGCGGTGACCCAGGCGCGCAACTCGGCGGTATCAGGCCTGTCCGCGGCGAAGGCGAATCCGGGCGATGCGGCCGCGATGCAGCAACTCGCCGGTGCCGACAACGCGCTGACCCAGACCCTCGGGCGCCTGTTCGCGCTGTCCGAGGCGTATCCGGACCTCAAGGCGAACCAGAACATGATGCAGCTCAGCGAAGAGCTGACCTCGACCGAGAACAAGGTCGCCTTCGCGCGCCAGGCCTACAACGATGCGGTGATGAGCTACAACAACCGCCGCGAGATGTTTCCGGGCTCGATGGTCGCGAACATGTTCGCGTTCCTGCCGGCCGAGCAGTTGAAGCTCGAATCGGAAACGAAGCGCGAAGTGCCCAAGGTGTCGTTCACCTGAGGCACGGGAGACGGGAGAGCAGAGACGGGAGACGCTGAAAGCGGCGTTCCCGACACTCCGTCTCGCGTCTCTCATCGCCGTGCAATGAACTTCTTCGCCCACCAGGATCAGGCCCGGCGCCAGACCCGGCGCATGCTGGCGCTATTCGCGCTCGCGGTGGCGACGATCGTCGTCGCGATCGACGGCGTGCTGCTGCTGGCGTTCGGCTCCAATGGCGCGCATGCCACGCCGTGGGCCGGGATCCTCGCGCTCAGCGCGTTCGTCGTGCTGATGATCGGTCTCGGCTCGCTGTATCGCATCGCGACCTTGCGCGGCGGCGGTGCGGTGGTCGCGCGCGAACTCGGCGGCGTGCCGGTGCCGGGCGACACCGGCAACTTCGCGT
>JBIODY010000024.1:0-13373 GCA_044445505.1 Lysobacterales bacterium | reverse complement strand
GGCGTGCAGCAGTGGTCGAAGGCCTACAACGGCAGACTCGCCGACGTATTCGACTTGCAGGAATCGTGCGCGCGCGATATCGCGACCCAGTTGAAGGTCTTGCTGGCTGGCGACAGCGAACAGCGCCTGGTCGACAAGGTCACCGGCAACGCCGACGCCTACGCGTTGTTTGTCGAAGCGCAGACCTTGGTCAATGCGCGCGTCGGCGACAGCCTGCCGCGCGCGATCGCCTTGTTGCAAAAGGCCGTCGTGCTCGATCCGAAATTCGCGCGCGCGTGGTCGAAGCTCGCAATCGCCTACGCGGTGCTCGCGCAATACGTCAGCGGCGATTGGCAAGCGAACTGGAAAGCTTCCGACGAAGCGGCGCACAACGCGCTCGCAATCGATCCGGACGAGCCGGAAGCCTATGCAGCCTTGAGTTACAACCAGTTCTCGCAACGCCATTACGACGCGATGGTCGAACCGATGCAGCATGCGCTGGCGCTTGCGCCGGACAACTCCGCGGTCAACTACTGGGCCGCCAACGAATTGGCGGCGATGGGTCGCAGTCGGGATGCCGAAGCGCGCATCGATGCCGTGCTGGTGAACGATCCGGCGAACATCCTGCTGCTTTTCTACAAGAGCATGTTGCGTTGGCGCGTGGGCGACGAGGCGGGTGCACTCGCCTTCATCCACCGCGATGGAGTCAACGATTCGCCGTGGGGCGCCATGATGCTTTCGTTTTACGACGCGGCGCATGGCGAGCGCCAAGCCGCCGCCGTCCAGTTGGCGAAATCCGAAGGCAAGATGGGCTCGCGCATTTCGCCCGCCGACATCGAGACGATCTATCGCGGCAGTTACGGCGACGAGGCGCAGCGTCAGGCGGCGCTGAAAATCCTTGCGGCGCATGCGGACGACGACTGGGCGCCCACCTTGCTGTTGCAAATCGGCGATTCGGCGCGCTCGTTCGATTCGTACGAACACGGCCGCAGCGGCTTGTCGGATGCCTATCTCAATTGGCTGTGGCAACCGGAAGCCTGGTCGCGCAACGCACGCCGCGATCCGGCGTTCCAGGGATTCGCGCAACGTGTCGGCATGGTGGGCTACTGGAAACGCTACGGCTGGCCCGACCTGTGCGCGCCGACGCCCGCGGCCAGCGCCGACGCGTTCGCGTGCAGGTAAACGCCGTTCGCCGAACTGCGCGGCGCTTGTCCCAGTTCGTGGTCTCGGCGAATTCGTCATCCCGGCGAACCCCGGAAGCGCTTCTCCGTAGCCGCAGGCTGGTCATCCAGCGTCCGTCTGGTGTCCAGAAAAGGCTCTGGACCCGGTGTTCGCAGGGGCGACGAAAATGCAAAAGCTAACGCGGACGCTTTTTCGCGAATGGCCGTTTCGGTTTGTCGAAGCCCCCCGGCGCGGTCGACCTCGGCTTGAATGAAGGCGGCTTGGCCGAGTGCGGTTTGTGCGGTTTGCCGAAATCCGGCTCGTCGCCGCCGCGCGTGATGCGCAATTGCTGACCGGACACCCAGACCTTCTTCAGGTGCTTGAAGATTTCCGGCGGCATGCCTTCGGGCAGATCGACCAGGCTGTGGTCGTCCTTGATGTCGACGCGGCCGATGTTCTTCGAGTCGAGGCCGGCTTCGTTGGCGATCGCGCCGACGATATTGCCGGGCTGCACACCATGGTCGTGACCGACTTCGATGCGGAAGGTTTCGAAGCCCGCGTCGGGTTTGTGCGGACGATCGTCGCGGCGTATTCGGCTGAGCTTTTCGTCTCGGCGCGCTTCTTCATGGTGCGAACGCGGCGGGCGGGTTTCGGTACGCGCGCGATCTGTCGTCGGCGCAACCCTCTGCTCGTCATCCCGACGTACGCCGGGACCCAGTGCCTCTGTTGCTCGGGTATCGCTGCGCACGATTCCATTCTCGTCGTCCCCGCGCAGGCCGGGACTCAGCGCCTCCGCTTTTCCGGAAAAGACACTGGGTCCCGGCCTGCGCCGGGACGACGGAGCAGAGGCATCGCGGTGTTCCGCATCCGTTGCGCGCTCGAATCGCCCAGGTCTCGCGAACGGCTTCGCCTCCCGTCCGCGCTCGAACGATCGCGGCTCGCGCGAGCGCATTTCATCCGCCGCTCGCTCGAAACGCGCCTGCGGCTTCAACAGCAACGGCTCGTTGCCCTGCACCATGCGCGCAAGCGCCGCCGCGATTTCAACCGCGGGCACGTTGCGTTCCTGTTCGTACTGCTCGATCAGTTGCCGGAACGGACCGAGGTCGTCGCCGGCCAGCGTATCGGCAATGCGCTGCTTGAACTTCGTGACCCGCTGGTCGTTGACCGCCTCGACGCTCGGCAACTGCATTTCCGCAATCGGCTGGCGCGTCGCGCGCTCGATCGCCTGCAGCATGCGCTTCTCGCGCGGCGCCACGAACAGGATCGCCTCGCCGCTGCGTCCGGCGCGGCCGGTGCGGCCGATGCGATGCACGTAGGCTTCGGTGTCGGTCGGGATATCGTAATTCAACACATGGCTGATGCGATCGACGTCGAGACCGCGTGCGGCCACATCGGTCGCGACCAGGATGTCGATCTTGCCGTCCTTCAACTGCTGGATCATGCGTTCGCGCTGCGCCTGCACGATGTCGCCATTGATCGCGCCGACGGAAAAACCGCGCGCTTGCAGTTTCTGCGCGAGTTCCTCGGTCGCCTGCTTGGTGCGCATGAACACCAGCATCGCCTCGAACGACTCCGCTTCGAGAATGCGCGTCAACGCGTCGAGTTTCTGCACGCCGCTGACATACCAGTAGCGCTGGCGGATGTTCGCGGCGGTGGTGGTCTTGTTCCTGATCGAGATCTCGATCGGGTCGCGCAGATGGGTCTGCGCAATGCGTCGGATCTGTGTCGGCATGGTGGCCGAAAACAATGCGATCTGGCGTGTCGGCGGTGTTTTCTTGAGCACCGCCTCGACGTCGTCGATGAAACCCATGCGCAGCATCTCATCGGCTTCGTCGAGCACCAGCGTGGTCAGCTGCGACAGGTCGAGCGAGCCGCGATTGAGATGATCGATCACGCGCCCCGGCGTACCGACCACGACGTGCACGCCGCGCTTCAACCCGGAAAGCTGCGGACCATAGCTCTGGCCGCCATAGATCGGCAGCACATGGAAACCCGGAAGTTTGGCCGCATAGCGCTGGAATGCTTCGGCCACCTGGATCGCCAGCTCGCGCGTCGGCGCCAGCACCAGCGCCTGCGGTTTCGTCTTCGACAGATCCAGCCGCGACAGGATCGGCAGCGCGAACGCAGCGGTCTTGCCGGTGCCGGTCTGCGCCTGGCCGAGCACGTCGCGGCCTTCGAGCAACGGCGGAATCGTCGCGGCCTGGATCGGCGACGGCGTCTCGTAGCCGACCTCGGCCAGCGTGGACAGCAGCGCCTCGGCAAGGCCGAGGTCGCGGAACGGGATCGGTTCAGGAGTCGTGTCGGGGTTGGGCATGCGCTTGGGGCGGCGATGCCGCAACGGGATGAGGCCGCCTAGTCTACCGCGTCGGGATGGGCCGATCCGGACGGGGCGCAACGGGTCCACTGCGACCACCGTCATGCGATTGCGCCTATACTGCGGCCGCGCCACTGGTGGCGCATTGCTATGCAGAGGTCGCTCTCACTTGGCTACGTCGGAAACGCGCGCCCGGCCGCGCAAGGCCGGAACTCCCAAGGCCGCCAAGGCCCCCGCCAACCGCAAGGTTGTGCCCGTCGCCAGAAAAACGGCGAGCACCGCAACGGCGGCATCCCGCAAGAAAATCGCACCGGCCGGAAAGGCCGCACCGCGCAGGGCAGCTCCGGCGCCGCGCCGCGCGAAGCCCGCCGCCAAACCCCCGCGAACGCGCAGCAAGCCGGCGAGGACAGCCGAAATCGCCGAGCGCCTGCGCACGCTGGTGCTCGATGCGCTCGACGACCTCAAGGCCAAGGACATCCGCGAAGTCGACGTGCGCGGCAAGAGCAGCGTGACCGACCTGCTGGTCGTCGCCAGCGGCACTTCGTCGCGGCACGTGAAATCGATCGCCGAGGAAGTCGTCAGGAAGGCCAAGCAGGCCGGCCTGCCGCCGATCGGCGTCGAGGGCCAGCGCGAGGCAGAATGGGTGCTGGTCGATCTCGGCGACATCGTGGTGCACGTGATGCTGCCGCGCACGCGCGAGTTCTACGGCCTCGAACGCCTGTGGACCGTCGGCGACGACATGCCCACCGCGCTGGCCGGCTGAAAGCTGCGCGTGAAATTCCGCCGCATTTCGCCACCTTTGCTTTCGCTTCCCCTGCAAAAGCGGGGGAAGCTGCCCGAAGGGCTGAAGGGGACGCTTTGGACGTCGGCAGCGAACTCGTCTCCGGCTTTGCTTTCGCTTCCCCTGCAAAGCGGGGGAAGCTGCCCGAAGGGCTGAAGGGGGCGCTTTGGACATCGGCAGCGAACTCGTGTCCGACTTTGCTTTCGCTTCCCCTGCAAAGCGGGGGAAGCTGCCCGAAGGGCTGAAGGGGGCGCTTTGGACGTCGGCAGCGAACTCGTCTCCGGTGTGACTGGGAGGGCCGCGCCTCTCGTCGCTGCAGTCCCGTCCGTGAAGTCGATGCGCGCATGAAAGCCCGCCTGATTTCCGTCGGCGAGCGCATGCCGGCTTGGGTCGCCGACGGTTTCGTCGAATACCGCAAGCGCCTCTCGCACGACCTTCCGCTCGACCTCGTCGAGATCCCGCTCGGTGCACGCGGCAAGGGTCGCGACCCCGCGCGCGCGATCGCCGATGAAGGCGCCGCCGTCCTCGCCGCACTGCCCAGGGACGCGCACGTCGTAGCACTCGATGGGCGCGGCAAGCCGTGGTCGAGCGAACAACTGAGCGCGGAACTTGCACGCTGGCGCATGGGCGGCCGCGACCTCGCGATCCTGATTGGCGGCCCCGACGGTCACGCCGCCGAAGTGCTCGCGCGCGCCGATCAGCGCTGGTCGCTGGGTCCGCTGACGTTGCCGCACATGCTGGTGCGGCTGGTTGTGGCCGAGCAGCTGTATCGAGCCGCGTCGATGCTGGCGGGACATCCCTATCATCGCGCCTGAGTGATTTCTGCATTGCGGAGTCCGCAATGGGTTGGTCATCATTCCGCGCTTGTTTCGGGACGACCGCATGCTCTACCTCGCCTCCCAATCCCCGCGCCGCCGCGAGCTGCTGCGCCAGCTCGGCCTCGATGTCGACGTGCTCGAGGTCGAGGTGCCGGAACGGCGCGAGCCGGGCGAGACGCCCGAGAGCTACGTCAGCCGCGTCGCGCGCGAGAAGGCCGGGGCGGGGTTGCTGCAGGTGATGACGCTGCCCGGGGCGATCGTGATCGGCGCGGATACCGAGGTGGTACTGGGCGGCGAGGTATTCGGCAAGCCACTGGACGACGCGGATGCGGCGCGCATGCTGCGTTGTCTGTCCGGACGCGCGCATCGCGTGGTGTCGGTGGTGTGGGCGGTCAACGCCGGGCGCGAGGAGCATGCGATGTGTACCTCGACGGTCGAATTCGCGGCGTTGTCGGAGGCCGAAATCGCGGCCTATGTCGCCAGCGGCGAGCCGCGCGGCAAGGCCGGTGCCTATGCGATCCAGGGTCGTGCCGGCGCGTTCGTCAGGCGCCTGGAAGGCAGTTATTCCGGGGTCATGGGCCTGCCCCTGCACGAGACTGCGGGGCTGTTGCGCGGGTTCGGAGCCCTGGCGTAGCGCCCGGCAGGCTCAAAGGTTTGCAAAGATTTGCCCCGGCGCCGACTGCGCATTCGACAAGCGCGCGTCCTGCCGGCTATAAGTTGTCGGTGAACGGTTGAAAAACCGCTCCGGCACATGGATGGGCCGCCGCGGCACGCACGCCCAGTGCTTGTCGCGACAAAAGGTGGCGCGGCTTGGCCGCGGCCGTTTGTTGCCAACCGCGGCAGAGCCTGCCCCGGACTCGATCCGGGGATGCCCGGGTTCGCAAACCGACATTTCGCTCGCAACTGCCTCCATGTCCGAAGAAATCCTGATCAACGTGACTCCGCGCGAGACGCGTGTGGCGCTGGTCGAGAGCGGCATGCTGCAGGAGGTGCATGTCGAGCGCGCGAGCCGGCGCGGCTATGTCGGCAACATCTACAAGGGCAGGGTCAGCCGGGTCATGCCCGGCATGCAGGCCGCGTTCGTCGAGATCGGCCTCGGCCGCGCCGCGTTCCTGCATGCGTCGGACATCGTGCGCCTGCACAGCCCGCTGATCGGCGACAACGGCGATGCCGCGCCGACCCCGACTCCGCCGATCAACGAACTGGTACGCGATGGCCAGGACATCGTCGTGCAGGTGGTCAAGGATCCGATCGGCACCAAGGGCGCGCGCCTGACCACCCATCTGTCGATTCCGTCGCGCTACCTGGTGCTGCTGCCGTACAGCAAGGTGCTCGGCGTGTCGGTACGCATCGAGGACGAGGGCGAGCGCGCGCGTCTCAAGGAACTGCTCGGCGAACTCACCGCGCCGGCGGCGCCCGGCCCTGAGTCCGCGGCCCCCGGCGCGCGCTCTCCGGGTTACATCGTGCGCACCAATGCCGAAGGGCAGACGCGCGAGGCGCTGGCCGAGGACATCGACTATCTCGGCAAGTTGTGGGTGACTGTGCGGGAGAACATCGCGCGCACGCATGTCGGCGAGCGCATCTACGAGGATCTGAGCCTGCCGCTGCGCGCATTGCGCGACCTGATGCGGCCATCGATCGAGAAGGTGCGCGTGGATTCGCGCGAGACCCTCGAGCGCGCGCAGCGCTTCGTGCGCCAGTTCATGCCCGAGTTGGCCGAGCGGGTGGAGCATTACCAGGGCGAACGGCCGATCTTCGATCTGTACGGCGTCGAGGACGAGATCCAGAAGGCGCTCAGGAAGGACGTGCCGCTGAAATCCGGTGGCCACCTGATCGTCGACCAGACCGAGGCGATGACCACGATCGATGTCAACACGGGTGGTTTTCTCGGCTCGCGCAATCTCGAGGAAACGGTGTTCCGCACCAACCTCGAGGCCGCGCAGGCGGCCGCGCGCCAACTGCGTCTGCGCAACCTCGGCGGCATCATCATCATCGATTTCATCGACATGCTCGATCTGGAACACCAGCGCCAGGTATTGCGCCAGTTGCAGAAGGCGATGGCGCGCGATCATGCCAAGGCGACGGTCTACGACATGTCGCCGCTCGGCCTGGTCGAGATGACGCGCAAGCGCACCACCGAGAGCCTGGAGCGCCAGCTTTGCGAACCGTGTCCGGCGTGCAGCGGCCGCGGCAGCATGAAGACCGCGGAAACGGTCACCTACGAGATCTTCCGCGAGATCACCCGCGCGGTGCGCCAGTTCGAAGCGCAGCACCTGCTGGTGCTGGCCGCGCCGAAAGTCGTCAACCGGATTCTCGAGGAGGATTCGGCCGCGGTCGCCGAACTCGAAGAGTTCATCGGCAAGACGATCCGGTTCCAGCCCGAGGAGCATTATTCGCAGGAGCAATACGATGTCGTGCTGCTGTAGCCGCCGCGCAAGGATGCAAGCAGGGACTGTGCGCGCCACGGATGGCGCGCGCAGCGCACGAGCGCGCTCCGTCCGCGGAGCCGCGTCCGGACATGTGCCGGACGCGAGCGAATCCGAGAATGCCCGGGATGGGCTTTCCCGGATCTGCGGTGACGTGTGATCTGGCGCGCGCGCCTGCGCCGGCTGCGCCTGGCGCTGCTCGGCGCGCTGGCAACCATCGTGATCCTGCTCGGCGTGCTTGCCGGGCTGACCCAGTTCGCGATGCCGTGGCTGCAGCGTCATCCGCAGCATGTCGAGCACTGGCTGTCGCAACGGCTCGGCCGACCGGTGCGGATCGCGCATCTCAGCGGCGCCTGGATCGGCGGCGGACCGCTGCTCTCGCTCGACGACGTGCGCATCGCAGGCGCGACCGCGGCGCAACCGACGCTGACGGTTCCGCATGCGGAACTCGCATTCGATATCTACGCGTTGCTGCAGCGCAATCACGCGTTCAGCGAGTTCCGCCTGGCCCGGCTCGACCTTACCCTGGTCAACGAAGGCGGCAGCTGGCATCTGCGCGGTCTCGACCTCGGGCCGTCCGATGGCGCCGATACGTCGTTCTCGATGGGCGCGCTGGGTGCGCTCGAGATCAGCGACTCGCGTCTCGGCATCGAGGATGCGCAGCACAACCTGCATGTCCAGCTCGGCGTGCCGGTACTGCGTTTCCTCAATCGCGGCGCGATCACGCGCGTGCTCGGGCGCGTGCGCATCGCCGGGTCTGCCTCGCCCGCGCTGGATCTGGTCGCCGATCTCGACGTCGACCGGCGCTCGGGCGAGATCTATGCCGGCGGACGTGATGTCGATTTCGGCCAGTTCACCTCGTTGCAGGTTCCCGGCGGCATCCATGGCGCCGGCGGCCGCGGCGTCGTGCAGATGTGGGCGCGCGTGAACGCAGCGCGGGTCGATGATGTGCGGATGCGCGTCGATCTGCGCGACGCGCGCTTCGGCACCAGCGTGCCGCTGGTGGTCGACACCGACACCAGCGTCGCTCCGCGGGTCGCGTTCGACCACCTCGCGTTCGTGGCGCGCTGGCTGCGCGAGGCCGACGGCTGGACCTTCGACATCGCCGATTTCGTCGCCGGCGCCGATGCCGCGAAGGCGCCGGCGCGCCTGACTCTCGAACGCCGCGGCGATGACGCGAATCCGCGCTGGCGTGCCGGCGCGAGTGCGCTGCCGCTGGAACCGTTCGGCAGTCTCGCGATGCTGGCCGAGCAGGTGCCGGCCGGCCTGCGCCGCTGGCTCTACCTGGCCCATCCGCGCGGCCTGCTCGCGAGCGCCGATCTGCGCTGGACCGGCGCCGACGATAACGAGGTGGCGGCCACCTTGCGTGGCTTCGACATCGCCAGCGCGGATTTTGCGCCGGGCGTCGACCATGTCGACCTCGACCTGCACGGCGACGCGCGCGCATGGCTGGTCGAGTTGCCGAAACAGGCGCTGCGCATCGACTATCCGCGCGTGTTCCGGCGTCCGCTGCTGTTCGCCGAATTCGGTGGCGACGTGATCGTGCGCCGCGTCGACGACGCCTGGCGGCTCGCGACCGACCGCATCGGCTTCGAAGGCGAGGGCTACGGCGGCGAGGTGCGCGGCGGCATCGACCTGCATCCGCAGCGGCGCCCGAGCGTCGACCTGTATGCGGCGCTCAGCCACGCCGACGTGGTCGCGGCGAAACTGTTCTGGCCGACCCATGTGATGCCGCCGCACGCGGTCGCCTGGCTCGATCGCGCGCTGCTCGCCGGCCGCGTCGTCGACGGTCGTATCGCCCTGCATGGCGATCTCGACGACTGGCCGTTCCACAATAGGTCCGGACGCATGATCGCGCGCGGCGAACTCGCCGACATGGCGCTCGACTACTCGCCGGATTGGCCGCGCGCGGAGAAGATCCACGCCATCGCGACTTTCGTCAACGATGGCATGCAGGTCGATATCGACGCGGCCACCGCGATGGGCAACACGATTGGCGAGGCGCACGCGACGATCGCGGATTTCGGTCCGCTCATTCTCGACCTCGACGTGAAAGGTGAGGGCAGCGGCGCGACCTTGCTCGCCTTCCTGCGCGCAACGCCGATCGGCAAACGCTATCAGGACCAACTCAAGGACATCGCGGTCGGCGGCAAGGGCGCGGTCGCGTTCACACTGAACCTGCCGATCAAGCAGACCGACGCGCTGACTCTCGACGGCGGCGTCGACCTCAGCGCGGCGAAGCTGGACCACAGCGCGTTCGATCTGCATTTTCTCGATGCGACCGGCAAGCTGCGTTTCAACCAGAAGGGTTTCGCCGCGGACGCGCTGGATGTGGTTTTCCGCGAGCACAAGGCGAAGCTGTCGCTTGCGATCGGCGGCTATGTCGCCGATCCGCGGCATGTGTTCGAAGCCGGACTGGCCGGGCGTTTTCCGGCGGCCATCGTATTTGCCGACGTGCCGGCGCTGCTGCCGTCGCTGGCCCGTTTTCCGGGCGAATCGGCGTGGATCGCGCACGTGGATGTCGACGCCACGACCGCAACCGGCGCCAACCGCAGCCACCTCGCGCTCGACAGCGATTTGCTCGGCACCTCGATCGAGCTGCCGGCGCCGCTCGCCAAGAGCGCGGATGAGGCGCTGCCGTTGCACCTCGATCTCGATTTGCCCTATGCGGGTCAGCGGTTCAGCGCGCGCCTGGGCGATCTGCTCGGAGTGAACGGGCAGTTGCCGGGTGCCGGCCACACGTTCGCGGCGCGCGTCGACTTCGGCCCCCAGGCGCCGCCCGAACCGCCGGCGCAAGGCATCGTGATCGGAGGCCACATGGCGCGGCTCGATGCCGGGCGCTGGCTCGATATGGTCGAGAACGATCCTGGCGGCGGCAGCAGCCTGGTGCAGGCGATCGATGTGCGCACCGACGATTTCAGTTTCGCCGATCATCATTTCGAGGACATGCGCGTCGCGGTCGACAACACCGCCGCAGCGACCGTCGTGCGCCTCGATGGCGCCGCGATCGCCGGCACGCTGGAGATTCCGAAAAGCGATCTCGCCGGGCACGGCATCCAGGCGGATTTCGCGCGCATCCACTGGCCGGAGACGCCGCCGGATGCGCCGGAATCGAACGCATTCGCCGGGGTCGCGCCGGCGTCGCTGCCGCCGCTGCACGTCAGGGTCGCGGATTTCCAGCTCGGCAAGGCGAGTTTCGGCTCGGCGCAGTTCGACAGCCACCCGGTGGCCGGCGGCATGCAGGTCGACGCGCTGAAATCGCATTCGCCGAACGTGGAGATGAACGCGAGCGGCGCCTGGAGCGGCACCGCTGCGGACAACCGTTCGCACCTGGCGATCCGGCTCGATGCGCAGAATCTCGGCCACATGATGGACGCGCTGGGCTTCCCCGGCCTGATCGACGGCGGCGCGACGCACGCGACGATCGACGCGACGTTCGCGGGGCCGCCATCGGCGTTCGCGTTGCCCAAGCTCGACGGAACGCTCGCCATCGATGTCGCCGAGGGGCGCATCCTCGATGTGGAACCCGGCGCGGGCCGCATCTTCGGGTTGTTCTCGCTGACCGAGATTCCGCGTCGCCTGAGCCTGGATTTCAGCGATTTCTTCCAGGCCGGCCTCGGCTTCAATTCGATCAAGGGCACGTTCCGGCTCGCCGACGGCAATGCGCGGACCGAGGATTTGACGATCAGGAGCCCGGCCGCGGATATCGTGGTGACCGGACGTACCGGCCTGCGTGCGAAGGACTATGACCAGCAGATGAGCGTGACCCCGCATGCCGGATCCACGTTGCCGATCGTCGGCGCGCTGGCGGCGGGCCCGGTCGGCGCCGCGGCCGGCCTGGTCATGCAGGGCATCCTGAACAAGCCGCTCGGCATGGCGATCGCGCGGCGCTATACGGTGACCGGCAGCTGGGACAAGCCGAAGATCACCCCGATCGCGCGCGCCAGGCCGGGCCAGGCGCGGGATGCGGCGAACCAACCGGGAATCGGCAAGGTCAAACCGGTCGGCGGGCCGCCGGACGCGACGCCTGAACCGCCGCACGGTTTGCGCTGAGGCCGGTTGTACGCGAGCATGCCCGCCCCCAGTTTGGGGATGGTCGTCAAACTTCGTTCCGATCAAACTTCGTCGTCCCGGCGATACGCCGTGGCGGAGAGCAGAATATTGGCCAGATTCCCGATTCCCATTTCAAAATGACCGATCTCATCACCCAGGCCGAACAGCGACTGCTGCGTCCCGGCGGCCTCGCCGCCGGCGATCTCGAGCGCGTATTCACGCGCCTGATGGGACCGTCGATCGACGCGGCCGACCTCTATTTCCAGCATTCGCGCAGCGAGTCGTGGATGCTCGAGGACGGCATCGTCAAGGATGGCAACCATGCCATCGAGCAGGGTGTCGGCGTGCGCGCTCTGTGCGGCGAGAAGGCGGGCTTCGCGTATTCGGACGAGATCGTGTTGCCGATGCTGCTCGAAGCGGCCGGATCCGCGCGTGCGATTGCGCAGAGCGGAGCGAACGGGGTCGGCAAGCCGCTGGCGATCGCGACCGGCCGTGCGCTGTATCCGGCCATCGATCCGATCGAGACCTTGTCGAACGACGCGAAGATCGCCGTGCTGCGTGAAGTCGACGTGGCCTGCCGCGCGGCCGACCCGCGCGTGAAGCAGGTCATGGTCAGCATCGCCGCGACGCTCGACACCGTGCTGATTGCGCATTCGGATGGCACGCTGGCCGCCGACGTGCGCCCGCTGGTGCGCATGAACGTGCAGGTGATCGCCGAACAGAATGGCCGGCGCGAATCCGGCAGCAGCGGCGGCGGCGGCCGCTACGGTTTTCCGCAGTTGCTCGAGAACGGTCGCGCGCATGCATTCGCGCGCGAGGCGGTACGCGTCGCACTGGTGAATCTCGAGGCGGTCGCAGCGCCGGCCGGCAACATGGCCGTGGTGCTCGGGCCCGGCTGGCCCGGCGTGCTGCTGCACGAGGCGATCGGCCACGGCTTCGAGGGCGACTTCAACCGCAAGGAAACCTCCGCGTTCTCCGGCATGCTCGGTGAGAAGGTCGCCGCGACAGGTGTCACTGTCGTCGATGATGGCACCCTGGCCGGACGGCGCGGATCGCTCAGCGTCGACGACGAAGGCACGCCGACCAACTGCACGGTGCTGATCGAGAATGGCGTCATGAAGGGCTACATGCAGGACAAGCTCAATGCGCGCCTGATGGGCATGCAGTCGACCGGCAACGGCCGCCGTGAATCGTTCGCGCACCTGCCGATGCCGCGCATGACCAACACCTACATGCTGCCGGGGACGCGCGACCCGGGCGAGATCATCGCCTCGGTCAAGCGCGGCCTGTACGCGGTCAATTTCGGCGGCGGCCAGGTCGACATCACCAACGGCAAATTCACGTTCTCGGCGAGCGAGGCGTATCTGATCGAGGACGGCAAGGTCACGCGCCCGGTCAAGGGCGCGACCTTGATCGGCTCCGGCGCCGAAGTGCTCAAGCGCGTGTCGATGATCGGCAACGATCTGAAGCTCGACGAAGGCGTCGGCGTGTGCGGCAAGGATGGGCAGAGCGTGCCGGTTGGTGTAGGCCAGCCGACGCTGAAGATCGATTCGATGACCGTGGGTGGCACCGCGGCGTGATTGAATCGCGCGAAGACCGCCCCGCTTTGTCTCGAATCAAGTGTTTCCACCAAGTAGCTCGCGCAGCTCACGGAACAGTTCGCGGTGCGCATGCGGTGGCTTGTTCGCCTTGCGTTCGGCAAGCGCGTTGCGCACGAGCTGGCGCAGGCGCTGGCTGTCGGCGGATGGATGCAGCGCGATGAATTCACCGAGCGCGTCGTCGCCGTCTTCGAGCAGACGCTCGCGCCAGGTCTCCACGCGGTGCATCGCCGCGGTCTCGCG
>JBIODY010000023.1:0-13407 GCA_044445505.1 Lysobacterales bacterium | reverse complement strand
CCCATTGCGTCGTGCGTCACGCCTCATGCACGCGCACGGCGAATTGCTGCACGCGGCGCGCATCGGCCTTGGTCACCTGGAAGTGGAAACCACCGAGCGCGGCTTCTTCGCCGGGTTCGGGAAGGTGGCCGATTTCGGACGTGACCATGCCACCAACGGTATCGAATTCCTCGTCGCTGAAGTCGCAACCGAAGCGTTCGTTGAATTCGGCGATCGGGGTCAGTGCGTTGACCAGGAAATCGCCGTTCGCGGCAGCCTGGATCATCGTGTGCTTGTCGTCGTCGTCATCGTGTTCGTCGTCGATATCGCCGACGATCTGCTCCAGCACGTCCTCGATCGTGACCAGGCCGGCAACGCCGCCGTATTCGTCGACGACGATCGCCATGTGGTTGCGCGACAGGCGGAATTCCTTGAGCAGGATATTCAGACGCTTGGATTCGGGAATCATCGTGACCGGGCGCAGCAGACTCCTGATCTCGCACGGCGCGCCTTCCGCGAAACAGCGCAGCAGGTCCTTGGCGAGCAGGATGCCGAGGATCTCGTCCTTGTCGCCCGCATGCACCGGGAAGCGCGAGTGGCCGGATTCGAGCACGTCCTTCAGGATCTGGCCCTGCGACGCGTCGATCGGTAGCGAGACCATCTGCGTGCGCGGCACCATGACGTCGGCGACGGTCAGGTCGGCGACCTCGATCGCGCCTTCGACCATGGACAGGGTGTCGTTCGACATCAGGCCGTTGGCCTGGGCGTGACGCAGTTCCTCGATGAGTTCCTCGCGGCTCTGCGGTTCGCCGGAGAGCGCCTGGCTGATGCGCTCGAACCACGATCGTGGCGGGGTGGTACTGGGAGGGTCCTCGCTCATCTGCAACTTGTACAAACCCTTGCGGGCGGGCGCGCAGTGTAGCAAAGCCTGCTTTACGGAAAAATTTCCGTCGCGGGGAATGCCGCAACCTGCTGAATTCAAGCCAATTCCGCGTACGGATCGGCCACGCCGAGACTGGCCAGGATCGCGCGTTCGAGTGCCTCCATGCGCGCCGCTTCGCGACCGGTCTCATGGTCGTAGCCGAGCAGGTGCAGCACGCCGTGGATCGTCATGTGCGCATAGTGGTCGCGCGGCGGCTTGCCTTGATCGCGCGCCTCGCGCGCGATCACCGGCGCGCAGATCACGAGGTCGCCGAGCAGGCCGGTGTGTTCGCCGGGCATCGGTTCGTACGGAAAGCTGAGCACGTTCGTCGCGTAGTCACGATCGCGGAATTCGCGATTGAGGCGTCGCCCCGCTGCGCTGCCGACGATCAGTATATTGAGTTCGGTCCAGTTGTCGCGCTCGCGCAGTTCGGGAATCGCGTCGATCCATTTCTCGAACGAACGCAGCACCGGCACGCCGCGACGGCCGGCCTCGTTCCTCAACCACAGGCAGACGCGCGGCGCCGCGGCAGCGCCGGAGCCTGCGATCCTGCGCGTGCGCCGGCGTGGCTCAGTCTTCATCCGCCCGCGCCCCCTTCGACGCCAGCGACTCGGCGGTCGCCTCGCGTTGCTCGTATGCGCGCACGATGCGCTGCACCAGCGGATGGCGCACCACGTCTTTCGCGGTGAAGAACGTGAAGCTGACGCCGTCGACCTCGCGCAGCACCTCGACCGCATCGCGCAGGCCGGATTTCACGTGCTTGGGCAGATCGGTCTGGGTCATGTCGCCGGTGACGACCGCGACCGAACCGAAGCCGATCCGGGTCAGGAACATCTTCATCTGCTCGATCGTGGTGTTCTGCGCCTCGTCGAGGATCACGAACGCGTCGTTCAGCGTGCGCCCGCGCATGTAGGCGAGCGGTGCGATCTCGATCACGTTGCGCTCGATCAGCTTCATGACCTTCTCGATGCCGAGCATCTCGTACAGCGCATCGTAGAGCGGACGCAGGTACGGATCGACTTTCTGGGTGAGGTCGCCCGGAAGGAAACCGAGTTTCTCGCCGGCTTCGACCGCGGGTCGGACCAGGATCAGGCGCTGCACGCGGTTGTCGTTCAGCGCGTCGACCGCCATCGCGACCGCGAGATAGGTCTTGCCGGTACCGGCCGGACCCACGCCGAAATTGATGTCGTGGGTCGCGATCGCGTGCAGGTAGCGGGTCTGGTTCGCGCCGCGGCCGCGGATCGTGCCGCGCTTGACCTTGATCGCGACTTCCTGCGCGCCTTCGGCAGCGCGCGCATTCAGCGCGTCGATGCCGGATTCGGACAGGCGCAAGTTGATCTGCGCGCCGCTCAGCATTTCGTCGCCGGTCGCGTCATACAGGTCGCGCAGCACGCGCTCGGTGAGTTTGACTGCATGCTCGGCGCCGGTCACGCGGAACACGTTGCCGCGGTTTGCGATCTGGACGCCGAGGCGCAACTCGACCTGGCGCAGATGCTCGTCGAACGGCCCGGCGAGGTTGGCAAGGCGTTCGCCGTCGGCGGGTTCGAGCGTGAAGTCGTGCTGGTTCGAGTCGGTCATAGGCGCGCGAGGGTAGCGCGCGGCACGGCATGTCGCCAGCCGCTACAGCCAGCGGTGCATCACGAACACGTCGGTCGGCCCGAGCCGGGCGTGGCGGAATGCGCCCGGCACGTGGCCGACGACGGCGAAACCGTGGCGCTGCCACAGCCGCACCGCGCCTTCGTTGCTGCTGACGACGAAGTTGTATTGCATCGCGCTGAAGCCCGCGCGGCGCGCTTCGGCGAGCGAGTGTTCGCACAGCGCCGCAGCGATGCCTTGGCCACGCGCGCGCGGCGAGACCATGTAGCCGCAATTCGCGACGTGGTCGCCGAGTCCGGGCTGGTTCGGACGCAGCATGTACATACCGAGCACGTCGCCGTCGCGCTCGGCGATGAAGCAGCGGCTCGGCGGAGTGGTCCACATCGCACGCGCCTGGTCTTCGCTCAGGTCGCGCGGATAGCTGTAGGTGTCGCCGTCGGCGATCACCGTGCGGAAGATCGGCCATGCGCGGGCGAACTCGTTCGCGCCGATCTCGCCGATGACCAACTCACCGTTCACGCAATGTGGGCTTCGTCGAGCTTCACGCGCCCGCGCAGCGAATTGCTCATCGCTTCGGTGATCGTCACGTCCACGAACTGGCCGACCAGGCGCGGGGGACCGGGGAAATTCACCGAACGCATGTTCTCGGTCTTGCCGGTGAGTTCGTTCGGGTTCTTGCGGCTCGGGCCTTCCACCAGCACGCTCTGCGCGCTGCCGACCATCGCCTCGCTGATCGTTTTCGCGTTTGCGTTGAGCGCGGCCTGCAGGCGTTCGAGGCGCTGGTGCTTGACCGCATCCGGCGTGTCGTCTTCGAGATTCGCGGCCGGCGTGCCGGGGCGCCTGGAGTAGACGAACGAGAAGCTCTGGTCGAAACCGACGTCGTCGATCAGCTTCATCGTCTTGTCGAAATCCGCCTCGGTCTCGCCAGGGAAGCCGACGATGAAGTCGGACGAGATGCAGATGCCCGGACGCACCGCGCGCAATTTGCGCATCTTCTGCTTGTACTCGAGCGCGGTGTAGCCGCGTTTCATCGCGCCGAGGATGCGGTCCGAACCGGACTGCACCGGCAGGTGCAGATAGTTCGCGAGCTGCGGCACGGTCGCGTAGGCATCGACCAGCGAGTCGGAGAACTCCAGCGGGTGCGAGGTCGTGAAGCGGATCCGGCCGATGCCGTCGATTTCGGCGATTGCCTGGATCAAGAGGCCAAGATCGGCGATGCCACCATCGAACATCGGACCGCGATATGCGTTGACGTTCTGGCCGAGCAGGTTGACCTCGCGCACTCCCTGTTCGGCGAGCGTGGCGATCTCGGCGACGACGTCGTCGAACGGCCGGCTGATCTCCTCGCCGCGCGTGTAGGGCACGACGCAGAACGAGCAGTATTTCGAGCAGCCTTCCATGATCGACACGAACGCGGTCGGGCCGTCGGCGCGCGGCGCGGGCAGGTTGTCGAACTTTTCGATCTCGGGAAACGAGATGTCGATCTGCGGCTTGCCGCTCGCGCGCCGCGCTTCGATCATTTGCGGCAGGCGGTGCAGGGTCTGCGGGCCGAACACCAGGTCGACGTAGGGCGCGCGCTTGACGATCGCCGCACCTTCCTGGCTGGCGACACAGCCGCCGACGCCGATCACGACCGATCTGCTGCTGTCGCGCTTGAGTTCCTTCCAGCGGCCGAGCTGGCTGAAGACCTTTTCCTGCGCCTTCTCGCGGATCGAGCAGGTGTTGACCAGGATCACGTCGGCTTCGGACTCGTCCCGGGTCAGCTCGAGGCCATGCGATGCCTTCAGCACGTCGGCCATACGGGCCGAGTCGTACTCGTTCATCTGGCAACCGTGGGTCTTGATGTAGAGCTTGCCGGCCATACGCGAAATCCTAGGAAGCACAGTAGTTTACGTGGTAAAACAGCGCGTCGCCAACGCCGCCGCCGGCGAACCGGGGCGGGCCGCGACACCGCAGCGTGATCGAAGCGGCAGAAACTTAGCCGATGGAAAGGTTTCAATAACGTCCATGCCACGTATCCGCACGCGCCTTGCAAGCGTCCTCGTGCTCGGAATCGGATATCTGTCCGGGGCCGCGGGCGTGCATGCGAGCGTGCTGTACAAGTGCGATACCGCCGACGGCAGCATCGCCTATACGAGCACCAGCAAGGGTTACACGAACTGCAAGGCGATCTCGACCTTCGCCGACCCGCCGAAGGCCGCGCGTGCCGCCGCAACACGCGCACCGGTGGCGGCCGCTCCGAAACGCGGCTGGACCTACCAGGAAAACGTCAAGGAGCCGGTCCGCGCCGATTTTTCCGCTGTCGTGGCGGCCGTCGTCAGCGAACCGGCGGCGATCGTGCGCGCGAACTTCCTGGCCGCATCCGGCGCTGCGGCGAGCAGCGCGCGGATCGTCATCGCGCAGGATTTCTCGAGCGTACTGGCCGATGTCGAGAGCAGCGCGCCGACAATCGGCAACCCGTTGTTCATCGCTGCGCCGTATCGGATGCCGGCACGCGCCGCTGGCGGATCGCCGCCCGCGCCGCCGGTTTCCGCTGCGGCGACGACTGCGCTGCCGCAGGTGCTGCGGGGTGCGGTCTACCGCGTCGCGCGCAAGGACGGCATCACCGAATACACCAACGTGAAGCCGGCGACCGGCGCTTTCGCGGTGCTGTTCACTTATATCGCGACCTGCGTCGCGTGCGACATCCATTCCAAGATCGATTTCGCGCGCACCCTGCTGAATCTCGACGCGTACCGCACGGAGATCGCGGCCGCGGCGGCAGACTACGGAGTCGACAGCTCGCTGTTGCGTGCGGTGATCCATGCGGAATCCGCGTTCAATCCGCTTGCGGTGTCGAACAAGGGCGCCCAGGGCCTGATGCAGCTGATGCCGGACACAGCCAGCGGCCTCGGTGTCACCGATACGTTCGACGCGACACAGAACATCCGCGGTGGCGCGCGCTATCTCAGCGAGCTGCTCAAGGACTTCAACGGCGACGCCCAGCTCGCCACCGCCGCCTACAATGCGGGCCCGGGCGCGGTGCAGAAATATCACGGCGTACCGCCGTATGACGAGACGCAGCTGTATGTGCAGCGTGTGGCGACGCTGCGCGATCGGTATCAGAAGGCGCTGTAAGCGCGGGCAGCGGGATTCGGGCGAGGATCAGCATTTTGCCTGAGAGCTTGTGAAGAATTCGACGTGCTGGCACGGAGTCGAGCTTTTCCTTCCCCCGCAGTGCAGGGGAAGCGAAAGTAATTTTTCACACGCTCTCAGCGCTTATCGATTCCCGATTCCCGGCCCTCACGCCCCCGTCGTACTCGGCGCCGGCCGCTGCACCAGGGTCACATCGATCGCAAACGGCAGATTGCCGCGCAGCCCTTCGAGGCGCACCTTGGTTCCCGGCGCGAGCGCGGCCTCGCGGTTGCGCAGGTCGATCTGGTCCGCAATCACGACGCCGTCGAGTTTCAGCAGCAGGTCCCCGGGTTGCAGGTTCGCCAGCGCAGCGGGACTCTCCGGCACCACGCGCACCACCACCACGCCCTGCTGGCGCGAGGTCGCACCGTTCGCCGGCGGGATGTCCGCATAGTCGGCGCCGATCCAGCCGCGCACCACGTGACCGTGCTTGACCAACTGGTCGAGCACGGCCTTGGCGGTGCGCACCGGGATTGCGAAACCGATGCCCTCCGCGCCCTGGGTGATCGAGCCGCGACCGTCCGCGGTCGGGGTGCGCGGATAGATCGCGGTATTGATCCCGATCAGTTCGCCGAGCGCGTTGACCAGTGCGCCGCCGGAATTGCCGGCGTTGATCGCGGCATCGGTCTGGATGAAGTCCTCGTACGCCGACATGCGCAGCTGGCGCCCGGTCGCACTGACGATGCCCATGGTGACGGTCTTGCCCAGGCCGACCGGATTGCCGATCGCGAGCACGACGTCGCCGACCTCGGCGGTCGGATCGTCGGGCACCTCGATCGCGGGCAGGTCGTTGGCGCTGATCCGGAGCACCGCGAGATCGGTTTCCGCGTCGGTGCCGATCACCTGCGCCTGCGCGACGCGACCGTCGTCGAGCAGGATCTGGATGTCGTCGGCACCTGCAATCACATGATTGTTGGTCAACACATAGCCATCCGAGCTGAAGATCACCCCGGAACCCAGGCTCTGCTCCTTGCGCCGGATCGGCGGGCCCGGCACATAGCCGAGCAGGCGCTGCGTCAGCGGATCGGGAACCGGGTACAGGCCGCGCAGCGTGGTCACCTTGTTCGCGTAGATATTGACCACCGACGGCGATGCATGCGCAACTGCCTCGGCGTACGAGACCGGGCCGCGGCGCGGTGTCGCAGCGGCCACCTCGACGCGCGCCGCAGCTGCGGCGCGCGCATCCGGCGCACCGCGCAGGCGCTCGACCATACGCGGCGCGAGCACGCTGAGTACGAAGGCGGCGGCCAAGCCGAGCACGGCGCAGCGTGCGATGAAGGTGAGCAGGCTGTAGGTGCGAGGACGCATGCTGTCGGATCGTGTGGGCACGATGGCGCGGGATGAAGCGCGGACTCGGTCAGCGCGGTCGCCGCATGAGGCGACATCCTTGTCCGCATCGGCGGCTTGATTGTGCGGTGCAGGGGCGTTCGTTAAACTAACACGATTTTGCGGTTGACCCTAGCCGGGGCGGTGTGTCGCAGTGCCATCGTGCGCGCGGCAATCGGATACGGCTTCTATTGAGAAGTGCGCCCATGGACGGCCGCTGCCGATTTCCGCGATCATGGAAGATCGCAAAAATAACGGTGCGCTGATGGCAAACGATGCAGTGGTGGACAAGGGGCGCCGGCGATTCCTGACCGCGACGACTTCGGTCGTCGGCGGCGCGGGTGTCGTGCTGGCCGCGATTCCCTTCGTCAAGTCGTGGGAACCGAGTGCGGCGGCGAAGTCGGCCGGCGCTCCCGTGCTGGCCGACATCGGCAAGATCGAGCCGGGCCAGAAGGTCACGTTCGCGTGGCGCGGCCTGCCGGTGTTCGTCGTCAACCGCACCAAGGCGCAACTCGACGCGTTGCCGGGTGAGGATGCGCGGCTCAAGGACCCGAAGTCCGACAATACCGATCAGCAGCCGGAATACGCGAAGAACGAGCATCGCTCGATCAAACCCGAATGGCTGGTCGTGACCGGCATCTGCACGCACCTGGGTTGCGTGCCGGACTTCTTCCCCGAGCTCAAGCCCGAGCCGTTCGATCCAAACTGGAAGGGCGGTTTCTTCTGTCCCTGCCACAAGTCGCGCTATGACCTGTCGGGGCGCGTGTTCGATGGGGTGCCGGCGCCGGCGAACCTCGCCGTGCCGCCGTACCACTTCGTCGACGACACGCATATCCAGATCGGCGTGAATCCGGGAGAGACGGCGTAATGGCTACCACGATGACCCGGATCCAGTCCAGGAACCGCTTGGTGAACTGGATCGAGGATCGCCTGCCGATCTTTTCGTTCCTGTCCTCGCACACATCCGGCTACTACGCACCGAAGAACTTCAACCTCTGGTATTACTTCGGCTCGCTTGCGCTGGTTGTGCTGGTCAACCAGATCCTGACCGGCATCTTCCTGACCATGTTCTACAAGGCGAACGCGGCCGAGGCATTCGGCTCGGTCGAGTACATCATGCGTGATGTCGAGTGGGGCTGGCTGATCCGCTACATGCACTCGACCGGCGCCTCGCTGTTCTTCGTCGTCGTCTACCTGCACATGTTCCGCGGCGTGATGTACGGCTCGTACAAGAAGCCGCGCGAGCTGGTCTGGCTGCTCGGCATGCTGATCTTCCTGGTGCTGATGGCGGAAGCGTTCATGGGCTACGTGCTGCCGTGGGGCAACATGTCGTTCTGGGGTGCCAAGGTGATCATCTCGCTGTTCGGCGCGGTGCCGGTGGTCGGCGACGCACTGGTGCAGTGGATCATGGGCGACTACCTGCCCGCGGACGCGACCCTGAACCGGTTCTTCGCGCTGCATGTGATCGCGCTGCCGCTGGTGCTGCTGCTGCTGGTCGTGCTGCATCTGGCCGCGCTGCACGAGGTCGGCTCGAACAATCCGGACGGCGTCGAGATCAAGGAAAAGAAGCAGGCCGACGGCACCCCGCTCGACGGCATCGCGTTCCATCCGTACTACACGGTCAAGGACATCTTCGGTACCGGCTTCTTCCTGGTGATCGCCGCGTTCATCATCTTCTACGCGCCGACCTTCGGCGGCTGGTTCCTCGAGCCCGACAACTTCATCCCGGCCAACAACCTGGCAACGCCTTCGCACATCAAGCCGGTCTGGTACTTCACGCCGTTTTACGCCATCGTGCGCATGATTCCGGCCAAGTTGCCGGGCGTGATCGCGATGTTCGCCTCGATCGCGGTGCTGTTCTTCGTTCCGTGGCTGGATCGCGGCAAGGTCAAGTCGATCCGCTACCGCGGCCTCGGCTACAAGATCGCGCTCGGTCTGTTCGCGGTGTCGTTCGTCATGCTCGCCGCGGTCGGCGCCGGCGTGACCGCGGAGAAGATTCCGGAGTGGTTCGGCGCAGATGCGGACGTGACCACGATCGAGAACCTGTTCGGACGCTTCTGGACGATCGTCTACTTCGGTTTCTTCGTGTTTCTCTGGGCCTATACGCACTTCGGTTTCGAGAAGACCAGGCCGGTGCCGGACCGGGTGACCATGCATGACTAAGGCCATGACGACCCAACATTCAATGACGTCCGCCTCGAGGATCGCGATGTTCACGAAGCTTGCCGCACTGCTGGTCGCGGGCCTGATCACGGTCGGCGCCGCGAACGCGGCCGAGGAGGGCGGTCTCGCGCAGGCCAATGTCCGTCTCGACGACGTGTCTTCGATGCAGCGCGGCGCGCGCCTGTTCTTCAACTACTGCTCGGGCTGCCATTCGCTCGAGTACTTGCGCTACTCGCGGATCGCCGAGGATCTCCGGCTCGATCCTAAGGACGTCGAGAAGAACTTCGTTTTCACCGGCGGCCGGATCGGCGACCACGCGCTCAGCCACATGCCGGCCGAGGACGCCGCGAAGTGGTTCGGCAAGGCGCCGCCGGACCTGTCGCTGGAGGCCCGCGCGAAGGGTTCGGACTGGATCTACATCTACCTGAAGTCGTTCTATCTCGACCCGTCGCGCCCGCTGGGCTGGAACAACACGGTGTTCGAGAACGTGTCGATGCCGAATCCGCTGTGGGAACTGCAGGGCATCCAGGTGCCGGTGCGCAAGGCCGGCGCCGAAGGCCACGAAGGCGCGATCGAGAAGCTCGAGGTCCGGACACCGGGCCGCCAGGACGCCGAGCAGTACGATCGCAGCGTGCGCGACATCACCGCGTTCCTGCAATACGCCGGTGAGCCGGCCGCGCTGAAACGCGAGGCAATGGGCGTGTGGGTGCTGCTGTACCTGGCGTTCTTCACGCTGATCGCGTATCTGCTCAAGCACGAGTTCTGGAAAGACGTGCACTGATCGGCCCTCGGGCCAGCCAGGAGCCTGGACGCCGGAACGTTCCTGCAGCAGGCCCCATCTGCGCTGCCACCTTCCCATGGAACCAGGTTGGGCCGGCGAAGCGTCGAGGTCCGTCCTCGCGCAGGCGGACTTTTGCTTCAAAACTTGCCACCGTGCGGGCTCCTAGGCGTGCGACCACGTGCGTAGTACATTGCCGCGTCAGGGGCCCGGCTCCGACCGGGATGGAGGGGATTCCAGAATGGCCTTGAACCAGCGTTCGCGTACCGTGCTGACCCTCTATTCGGCGCGCGACTGCGTGCATTGCCACCGCGTACGCATGACCCTGGCCGCCAAGGGTGTGACCTACGACCACGTGCTGGTCGACCTCGACAACCCGCCCGAGGACCTGCTGGACCTCAATCCTTACAACTCGGTGCCGACCCTGGTCGATCGCGACCTGGTGCTGTACGACACCTCGGTCATCTGCGAATACCTCGACGAACGCTATCCGCACCCGCCGCTGATGCCGGTCGACCCGCTTTCCCGCGCGCGCCTGCGCCTGGCAATCGTGCGCATCGAGAACGACTGGCTGACGCTGGTCGATACGATAGAAGCCGGCGGCAAGGCGGCCGACGTCGCACGCAGGGCGCTGCGCGACGACCTGGTCCGCAACGCGTCGGCGTTCAAGGCGTCGAAGTTCTTTCTGAGCCCGGAGATCAGCCTCGCCGACTGCGCGCTGGCTCCGCTGGTCTGGCGCCTCGCCGCGCTCGGCGTGCCATTGCCGCGCGAAGGGCAGGCGATCGTCGACTATGGCGAGCGCATCTTCCGCAGCCAAGGCTTCGCCCGCAGCCTGACTGCGGATGAGAAGGGCATGCGCTCATGAGCCGCGATTCCACCCGGCGCGTATCCCGCGCATGACGAGTGCCCCGTGCCCAGCGCCGCGATGACGTCAAATCGTCCGTACCTGTTACGGGCGCTCTACGAATGGATCGGCGACAACGGCCTGACTCCCTACCTGCTGGTCGACGCCAACGCCGACGGCGTGCGGGTGCCGCCGGGGGCCGCCAAGGACGGCAAGGTCGTGCTGAATATCGCGGCGCGTGCAATCACCCAGTTCGAGATCGGCAATGACGATGTGCGCTTCCTCGCCCGTTTCGGCGGGATCAGCCAGCCGGTGCATGTGCCGATGGCTGCCGTGCTCGCGGTCTACGCGCAGGAAAACGGCCAGGGCATGATGTTCTCGGCCGACAACACGCCGACCGAGCCGCCGCCGGCTGCGCCCGAGGAAGCGTCGTCGAAACGGCCGCATCTGCGGGTTATCAAATAAGCCGGGTGTGGCTTGTAGGGTGGGCCTTGGCCCACCACCGGACTCCACGCATGGTGCCGGTGGGCCGAGGCCGACCCTACACGAGCCGCAAATGATCCGGTCGGGGCGGCGCGACCGTTGCGGTTTCTCCGAGCGGCAAGCTCCAGGCTTCCAGGCGATGGCCGCTGAGGTCGAGATGACCGCGATGGCGGTCGCTGCCATTGAGGCTGACCTCGAAACCGTAGCGGCGCACGAAGGTCGGCAAGCCGTCGCGGCGGGCGAGGCGCAGGCGCTTCAACGCCACCGTCTGATCGAGCAGTTGCACGCCCGCTTCGCGACACAGTTCGCGGCCATGCACGATCGCCTGCTCGCGCGCGCGCAGCGCGTCCATCCACGACCAGATGGCCGCGGCGATGAGGAGCAGGCAGATCCAGGTCCCGGTCATGCCGACAGTGTGGGGGCGCCGCACAGCCGTGACAAGCCGGCTTGTGGCGGGTGGCCGGGATCGCGGTCGCGACCGCGGTTACAATCGCGCCGCACCGGTCAGTCCGGCGAATTCAGGTGGTTGAAAACCGCTCCGGCACACGGATGTGCCGCCGCGACGAGCACGCACGTGTTCGTCGCGGCAAGGGTGGCGCGGGTTACTCGCGCCATTCCTTGGCGCTCGCCCTGCGGGCCGGCTACACCGTTCAGGCGCGTTCCAAATGCGCCTCGTCGCCACGTCCGTTTGTTTGCAAACCGCGGCAGAGCCTGCCCGGACCTGATCCGGGGATGCCCGGTTTCGCAGTCCAAGGAGCTTCGATGAAACTTGTCTTTCCAGGTGGCGAACACGCGCCGGTTGAATTGGCCGATGGCACGACCTCGATCGGCAGCAGTCGCGACTGCACGATCGTGCTGGCCGTGTCCGGCGTCGCACCGCGCCATTGTGAGATCCGGATCGAGGACGAGCATGCCGTGGTGCACCCGCTCGACGCGGTCGCGCCGACCGTGCTGAATGGCCGCCAGGTCGGCGGCGACGCACCGATCAAGGACGGCGACCTGCTGGTTTTCGGCCGGGTCGGCTGCTCGGTCAACGCGGGCGAACGCAGGCCCGCACCACGACCCGCACCGACGCCGCGGACGCATTCCGACGACGACGGGCGTACGCGCGTGCGTGTCGCGCTGCCGAAATTCCTGCTGCGCGGAGTCTCGGGCACCACGTTCGGGAAGACCTTTGCAGTGACCGACAATGCGGTGATCGGGCGCCAGCCGGATTGCGATATCGCGGTGCCGGCCGAGGAGATCTCGCGCCACCACGTGCGCCTGAAACTGACTCCGCAAGGCGTACATGTCGAGGATCTGGGCTCGGCGAACGGCACCTTCATCAACGACAAGCGCGTGCAGACCGGCCTGCTCAAGCCCGGCGAGGAACTGCGCCTGGACACGGTGCGCTTCCTGCTGGTCACCCCGGGCATGGACGCGCGTCAGCAATCGGCGACGGTGCGGCCCGAGCCGGCACCGCAACCCGCGCGAGGCAGCCCGATGCTGTGGATCGTGATCGGCGCGATCGTGCTGGCCGCGATCGTGTTCGCGCTCGCGCGCAACGCGGGCATGTTCTGAAGCGGAAAACTGCGTCGCGGCTCAGCTTGCGATGATTTCGACGCGCATCGACAGGTCGATCGCGCGGACATGTTTGGTCAGTGCGCCGATCGAGACATAGTCGACTCCGGTTTCCGCGATCGCTCGTACACGCTCGAGTGCGACCGATCCCGAGACTTCGAGCGGTACCCGGCCCGCGACTTCGGCCACCGCCTGCGCGAGTTCGTGCAGTTCGAATTCGTCGAGCATGATGCGGTCTGCGCCGGCCGCGATCGCCTCGCGCAGTTCGCCGAAATTCTCGACTTCGGTCTCGACCAGAAGATCCGGGTGCAGCGCGCGCGCACGCTGCACGGCGGCTGCGATCGAGCCCGCCGCGGCGATGTGGTTTTCCTTGATCAGCACGGCATCGAACAGCCCGATGCGGTGATTCTGTGCGCCCCCGACGCGCACGGCGTATTTCTGCGCGGCGCGCAAACCCGGCAGGGTCTTGCGCGTATCGAGGATAGCCGTGCGTGTGCCGCGCGCGGCTTCGACATAGGCCGCGGTCGCGGTCGCGGTGCCGGACAGGGTCTGCAGGAAATTCAGTGCGGTCCGCTCGGCGCT
>JBIODY010000022.1:0-13901 GCA_044445505.1 Lysobacterales bacterium | reverse complement strand
CCACAAGATGAATGCGCTGCAGTGGCACGACGTGATCGCGACCAACCTCGGCTCGTGCTTCAACGTGACCCGTCCGATCATCGATGGCATGCGCGCGCGCAAATGGGGCCGCATCGTGCAAATCAGCTCGATCAATGGCCAGTAGGGCCAGTACGGTCAGGCCAACTACGCGGCCGCCAAGGCCGGCATGCACGGCTTCACGATCTCGCTGGCGCAGGAGAACGCGAAGTTCGGCATCACCGTGAACACGGTGTCGCCGGGCTACGTCGGCACCGACATGGTCATGGCGGTACCGGACGACGTGCGCGCGAAGATCGTTGCGCAGATCCCGATCGGCCGGCTTGGCGAACCCGACGAGATCGCCTATGCAGTCGGCTTCTTCACCGATGAACAGGCGCGCTGGATCACCGGAGCGAACCTCGCCATCAACGGCGGCCAATACATGGGTTGGTGATGGCGCGTTTAGCCGATGCCCTCCGGCATCGGCTGCGCCATCACCAGGTGAGGCATGGATGCCGAACGGGCGGGTCCGCCAGGGACGGCTAGCCAGGGATGGCGTGGAAAGAGCCATGGACGGCGCACGCGAAAAACTTCCGCGCGCTTTGCCGATGCCACCCGGCATCGGCTGCGGCGTTTACCAGGTGAGGGCATGGATGCCCGAGCGGGCGGGTCCATCGCGGCTGAAGCCGCTCCTACAAAAGCCAAGTGCACCGGCTAAGCCCTCCCCCAAGGCACGGCAAGCCCTGCCAAGCGGCCAGCACCCCGCCCTGCACCATCTCCATCTGGTGCACCGCGGCACATTCTGCTAGCGTTGCCGGATGGCCCTGCGCATCATCAAGAAATATCCGAACCGCCGTCTCTACGACACCGAGATCTCGAGCTACATCACGCTGGAAGAAGTTCGCCAGCTCGTGCTCGAAGACGAGGAGTTCGAGGTCCGCGATGCCAAGAGCGGCGAGAATCTGACCCGCTCCGTGCTGCTGCAGATCATCTCGGAATACGAGGATCGCGGCCAGCCGATGTTCACGACCAAGCTGCTCTCGCAGATCATCCGCTTCTATGGCGACTCGCTGCAGGGCTTCATGGGCGGATACCTCGAGCGCAGCCTGCAGATCTTCCTCGACCAGCAGCAGCAGTTCCGCAGCCAGTTGAACAGCATCATCGGGCAGACGCCCTGGTCGATGCTCAACGACCTGACCGAGCGCAACGTGGACTTGTGGAAATCCCTGCAACAGGGATTCCTGACCGCGGCCGCGAACACCGTGCGCAACGGAGCGTCCGAGCAGGACAAGCCGAAGAAGGACAGCAAGTCCTGAGGGTTGCCCGCGGAAGGTCGCCGCCGTTCCGGCGGACGGCATCATTGCATCGCAACAAATTTGCGCGGCTCCGCATGCCGCAGCGCACGACTGAAGGGGTCATCGATGGGCAAGCGCATCGCCGTCGTCACCGGCGGGATCGGTGGACTCGGCACGGAAATCTGCAAGTACCTGGCCCGCTCGGGACGTCAGGTAATCGCCGCCGACCTCGCTACGCGGCCTGAACGCCTCGATGCGTTCCACGCCGAGGTCGCGGAGTTCGGGGCGGTCAGCTCCGAGGCACTGGATGTCACCGACTTCCAGGCCTGCGCCGACTTCGTCAAGCGCATCGAGAGCGCGCACGGCGCCGTATCGATCCTGGTCAATGCGGCCGGCATCACGCGCGACACCTCCTTGCGCAAGATGACGCCCGAGCAATGGAGCGACGTCCTCAAGGTCAACCTCGGCGGCGTGTTCAACATGTGCCGCCAGGTCGTCGATGGCATGACCGCACAGCACTTCGGCCGCATCGTCAACATCTCGTCCGTGAATGGGCAAACCGGCCAGTTCGGCCAGACCAACTACTCGGCCGCGAAGGCCGGCATGCACGGCTTCACGATGGCGCTGGCGCGCGAGGTCGCGAAAAAAGGCGTGACCGTGAACAGCGTGTCGCCGGGCTACTGCAACACCGCGCTGGTGCAGGCCGTGCCCGAAGACATCCGCAACCAGATCATCGCGAACATCCCGGTCGGCCGCCTCGGCGAGCCGCACGAGATAGCGCGCACGGTCGATTTCCTCTGCGCCGACGACGCCGGCTTCATCACCGGCGCGAATATTCCGGTGAATGGTGGCTACTTCATGGATTTCTGAGCGTCGCGTCGCCCGGACGCGTCCGGCGGCGCCGGCTCGCGAGGCTCGGTCGAGACACCGGACGGCGCCGATGCCTCGACCCTTGATCAGTTTGCAAAACCGGGCATCCTGCCGCGGTCTGCAAACAAACGGTCGCGGCGGAGCCGCGCCACGTTTGCCGGAGCAAACACTTGCGTGTTTTCTGCGACTGCACATCCTTGTGCCGGAGCAGTTTTTCAAACCGCTCCCTTATCGCCGCCTATCCGGTCACCCCCGATGCCCTGCTGGTGCCCCAATCTGTTGCCAATCCTGATTCAAACCGCGGTCAGAAATCGTAGCCGTCGATGAAGATGAAATCGGCCGGAGTACGCACGCAGTCGTAGGTCACGGTCATCGGATCGCCGCTTTCGACCACATCGAAATCAGTCGGCTTGATGCCGAATAACGAGTGCGAGTCGATGTTGACATCCGCGTCCGACCATTTGTGCGTCGTGTAGTAGTCCGCCTCTGCCGTCAACGGAATTCCACCGCCATCGGACAGGAACATCCCGTACTTCTGCAGGGTGCGCAGGATCGCACGCACGGATTCGTTGCTGCTGAAACCGTTCACGTCGAAGGCCGCCTTCAGGCGCAGGTGCGAGCCGTAGGGCACCGCATTGACGTTGCTGTCCGAGGTCGCGGTGGTGCCGTGCGAGGCCGGATGCACGTACTTGTGCTGCATCATGCGGTTGTTGCCGAGGATGAAACGGATCGCGTGACCGAGATCGGCATGCGTCTGGGCCGCCGACCACACCTCATCGGCGTTGAACAGCAGCGGCGCGATCGGAAAACCGGCGCCATCCGCGCTCGTGCAGTGCTCGCCGCGTCCATAGCGCGGATAGACCCGGGTCAGATCCCACTTGAGCCCGCAGATCGAGTGCACGCCGGACACGTCCACCGCGTTGGTGGCGTAGGACTCGTAAAGGACCCTGGTCGCATCGTTGCCGACCAGCAGATGGCAATCGTTGTTGGCCGCGTCGCAGGCATACGCGGGCGGTGGTCCCGTGCCCTCGATGCCGCCGCCGGCAGGAACCGGGAACGCAAACCCGGGATCTTCGCAGTCCGGCGAGTAGTAGCTGCCGGCATCCGGAAACGCGACGATCGGCCGGGTCGGTGTCGTCGCGTTCGCGTGCAGCACATAGAACGAAAAATCGATCTGGAAGTCGATGTTGCGCGTGTCGCCCCAGCCCAAGCTCGAGAATGATGCGAGATGCGTCATCATCGCCGCGGAATTCGCGCGCAGCGGTGCGCTGCTCACGTCCGCGTTCCAGACCGCATTCGGTTGCGTGAAGCGCGGCAGCGGTGCTGCGATGGCCGCGAACGGCGCGGTCAGCAGGATGCAAAGCGTGAGAGCGGAAGCACGGCTCGACATACCTCGACCTCGGTCGCGGTGACGCACCCGGTCGATGATACGCAGCCACAGCGCTGCGACCAGCGCGGCATCGGCCAATCGTGACCTACCACACAAGATCGGGCGGAATATCGTCCTCGACGGCGGGCTGGGAATCGCAAAGCAGGACCAGCGCATCCGGATCGATCGCCCGCGCGGCGACGGCCGTTTCGCGCGCGACCAGCAAATAGCGCCCGGCCAATTGCACGACCGCCAGTTCACCACCGTTGAGCCGGGGCAACTGTTCGGCGCTGACGTAGATGCGGCGGATCTTGTTCGCGTGCGGAAAGTGGCGCGGGATTTCCGCATTCGCGTCATTCAAGGCGCTGCCATTCAGCAGCGCCGTCAATTGCTGCCGGCGCTCCTTCTTCTCTTTTGCGCGCCGTTCGGCCTCGCGCGCCTCGCGCTCGCGCGTCTCGCGTTCGGTCTTGTCCCGCAACGCATAGGCCCTGGCGAGATCGATCTCGCTGGGTTCGCGGCGCGGAGGTTTCGACGAAAGCGGCCGCTGCATCCGCGGCGGCGATTGCGGCGGCCGCGACGGGCGCGGCGGACGCGATTCCGGTTTGGGCTTCGCGGCGAAGCCGGCCTTCAGCAATTGATCGCGCAGGGAGTCGGACATGGCGATGAGGCGATGGTTGCGGGATTTCCGGCACATGGATGTGCAGCACGCAAGCGCCGGCCGCGACAAGGGTGGCGCAGCCTTGCCGCGACCGTTTGTTTGCGAACCGCGGCAGGATGCCCGGTTTTGCAAACCAGTCAATAGTGCGGCGGAGGCGGTTCGTTGCGGACATCATGGGCCAGCGAGCCGCGTACCGAGACGAGTTCCTCGCGCAGGCGGTCCATCGCGTTGCGCAACTCGTAGAGCCGCCGATCGTGCGCGGCGATCGCATCGCCCAGCGCACCCACCGTATCGTCGACGAAGGCAAGCCTCGTCTCGAGTTCGGTCAGGCGATCCTCCAGCGAAGCCGACATCGCGCTCAACCCGGCAGTTTCTCGATCAGATGGCGCCCGTGGCGCGCACCGATCGCACCCTGCGCCTCGCGCTGGGCGAGCGCAAGGTCGGCCGCGGCCATCTCGCGCACGAGTTCGGCGAAGCTCGTCTTCGGGGTCCAGCCGAGACGCTCGCGCGCGAACGTCGGATCGCCTAGCAGGGTTTCGACCTCGGCCGGTCGATAGTACTGCGGGTGGATGCGCACGACGACGTCACCGGGCTTGATCTTCGCCCCCGGCGTGCTGATCTTCGCGACCACCGCATGCTCGTCCGCGCCGCTGCCGCGGAATTCGAGTTCGACGCCCATCTCGCGCGCGGACAGCACGACGAATTCGCGCACCGAATGCTGGATGCCGGTCGCGATCACGTAGTCGGCCGGCTCGTCCTGCTGCAGGATCAGGTACTGCGCCTCGACGAAATCGCGCGCATGGCCCCAATCGCGTTTCGCGTCCAGGTTGCCGAGGTAGAGGCAATGCTGCAGCCCGCATGCGGCGCGCGCGAGGCCGCGGGTGATCTTGCGCGTCACGAAAGTCTCGCCGCGGATCGGCGACTCGTGATTGAACAGGATGCCGTTGCAGCCGTAGAGCCCGTAGGCCTCGCGGTAGTTCACGGTGATCCAGTATGCATACAGCTTGGCGACACCATACGGCGAGCGCGGATGGAACGGGGTGCCCTCGCGCTGCGGCGATTCGCGCACCAGGCCATAGAGTTCCGACGTGGATGCCTGGTAGAAGCGGCAGCGATCGCCAAGGCCGAGGCTGCGCATCGCCTCCAGCACGCGCAAGGTGCCGATGCCATCGGCATTCGCGGTGTACTCCGGTTCCTCGAACGAAACCGCGACGTGACTCTGCGCGGCGAGGTTGTAGATCTCGTCCGGCTTCACCTGCTGGATCACGCGAAGCAGGCTCAAGGAATCGGTGAGATCGCCGTAATGCAGGCGCACGCCGGGGCGCGTTTCATCGAGCTCATGGTGCAGATGATCGATGCGCTCGGTGTTGAACGACGATGCGCGGCGCTTGAGACCATGCACCTGGTAGCCCTTGGCAAGCAGCAACTCGGCGAGGTAGGCGCCGTCCTGGCCGGTGACGCCGGTAATCAGTGCTCTCTTCTCGCTCATACCGTCGCCGTGCTCGCGGATCCAAAGTCGCCGCCGCCTGATCCGGCGACGGTGTGGGCCGCGAATGGTAACCGCGCAGGTCAGGCGGGTACAGCCTGCACCATGGCGCGGCTGCTAGCCGCGCGTTTCGAATCCGGAGCGGAAGATGCCGTCGGTCGTCGTCGGAGGCGCACCGCCGGCGATCCAGTCGAGGATCAGGGCCTGGTCCGAGTCCGACAATGGCGATCCGCCAAACGGCATGCGCTGGCCCACCCCCGGCGTGTCGCAATTGACCTTGAGAAACAGCAGGCTCTGATACGGATAGTTCGGCAACACCCGCGTGTAGGCAGGGTCCTGCGAGCTCGGCACGTCGACCAGGTGCGACCAGGAACCGCCGGGGCTGAGGTCGAGGTCCGCGGGCGGCGCATCGCCCGAGTGGCATTCGATGCAGTTGTTGTCGAAGATGCCCTGGATCGCGGCCTGGTAGTCGATCACGTACTCGACCGGTACCGCATCGAGATCCGTGCAGCCGCTTGCGGCGCTCGCGATGCCCCCGGTCGCAACGAGCGCACCAAGCGTCCCGAGCAGCGCGACGTACTTCATCCGGCAATACGCACGCCGTGTTGGCCTCTGGCGGGAAATCTGTCTGCAGTTCCCCGGGCGACGCTCTGTCATCCGAGGAAGCCGAGATTCCGATGTGCTGCGTCGAAATTTCCGAGGTTGGGAAAGATCGCACCGAGATCGGTCGCCGAAGTAATCCCGAGCCAGCCCGCGAGTGTCGCCGCGTACTGGTCCACCGCGATACCGGGGATGAACTGCCCACGCGCGAAATTGCCTGCGTTGTCGAGGGATTCGTCGGGGAAGCCCGCCAGCGGACCGCCACCATCGGAATACAGCCGGCCGCCCTGCACCGCGCCGCCCATCGCCATCTGGACCGTACCCCAACCGTGATCGGAGCCACTGCCGTTGGACGACAAGGTGCGTGCGAACTCGCTCATCGTGAACGTGGTCACGTCGTTGAACGAGCCGATCTCGACCAGCGCCTGTGCGAACGCATTGAGCGCCTGCGATACCTTGGTCAGCAACGCGGCATGCGCACTGGGGCCGTTGCCCATGAGTCCGGAATGCAGGTCGAAGCCGCCAAGTCGCACGTAGTAGATCTGGCGCGCCGCGTAGTTGTTCACGCGTGAAAGTTTGATCATGCGCACCACGCTGAGCAGCTGGTTTGCGAGCGTGTTGTTGCCGGGGAACACTGTCGAGACCTGTCCGTCGGCACTGTTCAGGCCGCTGTACAAGAGCGCAAACAAGTCGCGTCCGCGCTGGAATGTCCTCTGGTATTCACCCGCGAACATGTTCTGGTAGGTCGCGCCCAGCAGCTGGTTGAGCGCCACGTCGCGCTGTCCGGATGTGCCGCCGCATCCGCTGGGATTGCATACCCCCGATAGCTGCGCCAGCGGATTGGTCGTGCCGCTCGATGATGACGCCATCTGGTACGGAACCAGGTTCGCGCCGACCTCGAGCTTGTTGCTGCCCGAAATGGAGATGCAAGGCGAGAGCTCAGCATTGTTCTGCGGCGGAAACTGCGGCTTCAGCACCGCCATCGAACTGCCTCCCCAGCCGTAGCGGTTATCGACCGCAGTGCCGACATGCCAGAGGTTTTCCTGATCGCTGTGCGAGAACAGCTGGCGCGGCCGGTTGTTCGCGCTGGCGTTGTAGTCGGCCTTGGTGATCGGCATCAGCAGCGGGCCGACGTTGCCGACGAAGGTGAGCTGGTTCTGCGTGTAGAACGTTTTCAGCTCCGGCATGCTCGGGTGCAGGAAATACTGCTGGCTGTCGCTCGCGTCGGTGATTACCTGCGCCGCGATCTGCGCCGACGTCGAAGGCCGCGACAACGCAAGGCCGCCCGGGTTGTTGTTCTGGTCGTAGATGCCGCCGCGCGACGCGGTGTAGACGTCGTAGCGCGGCTGATCATAGGGAACCAGCATGTTCCATGCATCGTTGCCGCCGCCGAGATAGACGCAGACCATCGCCTTGTAGCCAGCGAGCGTCGACGGCGCGGCTGCCGCAAGCGCTGTGCCCATCATGCGCAACTGCGGCATCAACGCCGCGACGCCGCCGCTGGCGGCGACACAAGCCAACTGACGGAGGAACTCGCGGCGGTTCCTGCGATCGATGATCATGTCACTGCCTCAGCGCTGAGCGGCGTATTCGGGGGAAAGGGAAATCAGGTACACCAGCGTCCATGCCAGTTCGTTCGGGCTCGCGCCGCTCATGAACGACAGGGCATTCACCAGCGTGTCGTGCATCGGCGAACCCATGCTGCCGTAGAGCATGCGCCGGTTCGCCTCGTCCACCATCGCGGCCGGATTGGAGGCATTCGCGGCCAGAACGGACAGGTCCAGCAACGGACGGTCGGTAGGCAGCGACTGGTTGTCCGGCGGCAGGTTCATGCCGACGTAGGCACGGCGCGTATAGCTGTAGAACATGTTGCCGGTCGTGTAGGTCGTCGCCTCGTTGGTGATCTCCAGCTCGGGCGAATACAGGCCCTGATCGGCGAACGCACCGGGCGCCTGGTAATCCGGTTCGTAGAAATTGAACACGGTTGGCGAGCCGAGCGGCTTCTGGCCGGACACGGACAGAAACGAGATGCCGGCGCTCATCTTGACCTGGCCATAGCTGTCGGGCGGCTGCGGTTGCGCGTTCCACGCGCGCCAGATTGCGGTCAGGCGCAGCAGCGGCTCGCGCAACTTGCCGTAACTGGGATCGCTGGATGTGTTGCGCGCATCGGCGTCGAACAGCACCGCCTTGATCACGGCGCCGAGATCGCCGCGTTCGTGATCGGAAGCGCCGTTGTCCTCGAACACGCCGGCCACGCGCGCGATATAAGCCGGCGAAGGATTGCTGGTGACGAAGCGCTGGATCAGCTGGCGCGCGATGAACGGCGCGATATTGGCGTGCCCGGCGATGATGTCGAGTTCGTCGCCGACGTCCTGCCCACAGGTCTGGTTCGGCGGGATCGTGAGACCGCCGAGCACGGTCTTCGGCGTACCGGTCGTGCCGTCGTCGCCGGTGATGTCGTGGCGCATGTTGTTGCTGCCCGCCGGAAACAGCTCCGTGCCCCAGCAGGCCATCGGATCGTAGGTGCCGGCTGCGGTGATCCCACCGCCGTAGAAATTCGCCGGATTGGTCGGTGCGTCGCTGTAGGTGAAGCCGGTGAACACCTTCGCGGTGTGGGTGATCGTGGTCTGGTCGTAGGTCGGGATGGGGTTGCCGCCATTCAGCACCGGTGAGAAGTCGAGATTGCGCTCGATCAGGCCCACCGAAAACAGCTGCATCACTTCGCGCGCGAAGTTCTCGTCCGGCTGGGTGGTCGCACTCGGCTTCTGGTTGTGGAAATTGTTGAGGTACTTGCCCATCGTCGGGCTAAAGGTCACGTCGCCGAGTAAAGTGCGATATGAGCCGAACGCGTCGCGTGCGAGCAGGTCCTGGTATTCCGACATCGGAATGATGTCCTGGCCAATCGCGCTGGCCTGGTCGGACACGACGAAGATCTGGCTGAGGGCAAACGCCATGCGCTGGCGCAACTGGTCGGGCGCGTAAGCGGCGTTCCAGAACCAGCGCTCCTGACGCTGCGTCTGGCTCACGTTCTGCCCGGCTGCGGTCATCGCCGCAACCACCTGCTCGACGTAGGGGCGTGTGAGCGTCGGCGCGGCGCCAAGTTGCTCGTCCATCCATTCGCCGTAACCGAGTGCGCGCAGGCGGGCGATCGACGCGGGGCTGGGCCCGAACGTCGCCTGGGTCAGGAACCGCGCGGCTTCTGCATCGCTCGCCGGGGCATCGCTCGGTATATCGAATCCGTAGCGGAAAATATGGTCGTGGACGGCGGCCTTGGCCGGCCCGGCGGCCACGGACAACCCCGCTGCAACGGCCACGGTCGCGAGGAATTGTGCTGCACGCATGCTGGATCCCCCTTCGGGCTGCGCGGCAGTCTACCTGCGCATCCCATCGCCGAATGTGACGACAGGCTCAGGACCGTCGGCGTTCGGCGGCGGATCGGCGCCGTATGCCGGGCGCCGCTCAGGGACTCGCGATGCTGCGGCCGCGGCCGATGCCGTAGTACGCCAGACCCGCCGCCTCCACCGTCTTCGGCTCGAAGATGTTGCGCCCGTCGAAGATCACCGGCTGCCTGAGCTGCGTGCGCACGCGCTCGAAATCGGGGCTGCGGAACGCCTTCCACTCGGTCACGATGACCAGTGCATCGGCGCCTTCAAGCGCTGCATATTGCTGGTCGCACAGCACCAGATCCTTGCGCGGTCCATACAGGCGCGCGGTTTCGGCCGCGGCTTCCGGGTCGTACGCCCGCACGTTGGCGCCTGCCGCCCACAGTTGCTCGAGCAGGGTGCGGCTCGGCGCCTCGCGCATATCGTCGGTGTTCGGCTTGAATGCGAGACCCCACAGCGCGATCGTGCGTCCGCCGACCTGGCCATCGAAATGGCGCTCGATCAGCGCGAACAGTTTCTTCTTCTGCGCCGCATTGACCGCCTCGACCGCGCTCAGCAGGCGCGGCTCGTGTCCATGCTGGCGCGCGGTGTATTCGAGCGCCTTGACGTCCTTCGGGAAGCACGATCCGCCATAACCGGCGCCGGGATAGATGAAGTGGTAGCCGATGCGTGGGTCCGAACCGATGCCGCGACGCACCTGTTCGACATCCGCGCCGACCTGCTCGGCGATGTTCGCGATCTCGTTCATGAAACTGATCTTGGTCGCCAGCATCGCGTTCGCGGCGTACTTGGTCAGCTCGGCCGAGCGCACATCCATCAGCACGATGCGCTCGTGGTTGCGGTTGAATGGCGCGTACAGCACCTTGAGCACTTCGAGCGCGCGCGCGCTGTCGGCGCCGACGATGATGCGATCCGGGCGCAGGCAATCCTGCACCGCGTCGCCCTCTTTCAGGAATTCGGGGTTCGAGACGACATCGAACGCGACATCGCTGCCGCGCGCCGCGAGTGCGCCGGCGACTGCCGCGCGCACCGCATCCGCGGTACCGACCGGAACCGTCGACTTGTTGACCACGACCGCATAGCGCGACAGGGTCGCACCGATCGTGCGCGCGACCGTCAGCACGTGGGTGAGGTCGGCGCTGCCGTCCTCGTCCGGCGGCGTTCCGACCGCGATGAAGATGACTTGTGCGTGCGCGACGGCCGCCGCCGCGTCGGTGGTGAACTTCAGATGCCCACTGGCGCGGTTCGCGCGCACCAGTGGTTCGAGACCGGGTTCGTAGATCGGGATCTCGCCGCGTTCAAGGCGCGCGATCTTGTCCGCGTCGACATCGACGCAGAGCACATCGTTGCCGACCTCGGCCAGGCAGGTGCCGGTGACGAGGCCGACGTAACCGGTTCCGAAAATCGTCACGCGCATGCGGGTATTCCTTTGACGAAGGTCATCGATTCTAGGGAAACTCTGACCAAGCCGTCATCCGGCCTGCGCCGGAGCGACGAGCCTTGCGCCAGAAATGCAAAAGGCGCGCCGGTTCTCGGCGCGCCTTTGCAGATGGATCGTGACTGCTTACTTCTTGTCGCCGGCTTTCTTGACCGTCGCCTTCGGCGCAGCCTTCATCGCCGGCTTGGCGCCGGGCTTCTCGCCCGCGGCCGCCTTCTCGCCCGGCTTCTCGATGTCGAGCAGTTCGACTTCGAACACCAGGGTCGCGTTCGGGCCGATCGGACCCGGCGCATTCTCGCCATAGGCGAGGTCGGCCGGCACGAACAGCTTGTACTTCGAACCGACCGGCATCAGCTGCAGGCCCTCGCTCCAGCCCTTGATCACGCCGTTCAGCGGGAACGTGGCTGGCTGGCCGCGATCGTAGGAGCTGTCGAACTTGGTGCCGTCGATCTTGGTCCCGAGGTAGTTCACCTTGACCGTGTCGGTGGCCTTCGGCTTCGCGCCGGTGCCTTCCTTCTCGACCATGTACTGCAAGCCCGATGCGGTCGTCTTCACGCCCGCCTTGGCCTTGTTCGCAACGAGGAAATCCGCGCCTTCCTTCTTGTTCTTGTCGGCGGCGACCTTCTGCTCGGCGACACGCTTGGTCTGCATCTGCTGCATGAAGGCCTGGCGCACGGCCAGTGCGTCTTCCTGCGACAGCGAAGTCTTGTCGCCCTTGAGGGTCTGCTCCAGCGCCTGCTCGACGACCTTGATATCGATGTCGTCCTTGATCTGGGTCAGGCCACGACCGATGTCCATGCCGACCATGGTGCTGACCTTGTTCTTGTCGATCGCAACCGCCGGCTTGGCGGCTTCGGCCGCGGGCTTGGCAGCCGGCTTGGCGGCCATCTTGGCCGGTTCCTGCGCCATCGCACCGCCAATCGCGAAACTCGCCGCAAGCGCGGCGACAAGGCTCTTCTGCACGAAACGCGTCATGTTTGCTCCTGAGGATTCATTAGAATTTTCCGGTCTGGATGCCCGACGGCGTCGCGGCGTTGACCCGACCCGACCGTATACGGGGCCGCATATTGTGAACGGGGCGAATAGCGTTGGCAAACGCCGTTTCCATGCACGTTAAACTGACCCCATGTTGCGCTTTGACAACTTGACCCTGCTCCGGGGTTCCCGGGTTTTGCTGAACGGCACGAGTTTTCTCATTCATCCGGGCTGGCGGGTCGGCCTCACCGGTCGCAACGGCGCCGGCAAGAGCAGCCTGCTCGCGCTGATCGGCGGTGAACTGACGCCCGACGCGGGCGAGTTCGCACGCCCGCGCGACTGGACGCTCGCGCATGTGCGCCAGGACACCGCGGCAGCCGGCCACTCCGCGCTCGACCATGTGCTCGACGGCGACCTCGAGTTCCGCCGCCTCGAGCGCGAACTCGGAGTCGCCGAAGCCGACCACGACGCTCCGCGCCAGGCGCTCCTGCACGATCGCCTGCGCGCGATCGGCGGCTATGCCGCCCGCGCGCGGGCCGGCGAGCTGCTGCACGGTCTCGGCTTCGCGAACGGCGACGAGCAACGTGCAGTTGCCGAGTTCTCCGGCGGTTGGCGCATGCGCCTGAACCTCGCCCAGGCGCTGATGTGCCGCTCGGATCTGCTGCTGCTGGATGAGCCCACCAACCATCTCGATCTCGATGCGGTGCTGTGGCTCGAGGAGTGGCTGCGCCGTTATCCCGGCACGCTGGTCGTGGTCTCGCACGATCGCGAATTCCTCGATCGCGTGGTCTCGCATGTGCTGCACATTGCCGATACGACCGCGGAGCTGTTCGCCGGCAGCGTCAGCGCGTTCGAACGCAAGCGTGCCGAGCGCATGGCCCAGCAAAAAGTTGCCCACGAACGCCAGCAAGCCGAACGCGCGCGCCTGCAGCGCTTCGTCGACCGCTTCAAGGCGAAGGCGACCAAAGCACGCCAGGCGCAGAGCCGGGTCAAGGCGCTGGAACGCATGACCGAGATCGCCGCGGTGCGCGCCGAGTCCGGCATCGAATTCGAATTCGTGGCGCCGGACGCGCTGCCGGACCCGCTGCTGAGCCTCGACGACGCGGTGGCCGGCTACGGCGAGCACCGCATCGTCGAGCACGTGAATCTGTCGCTGCGCCCGGGCGAACGCATCGGCCTGCTCGGCGCGAACGGAGCCGGCAAGTCGACCTTGATCAAGACGATTGCCGGCACGCTGATGCCGCTGGCCGGCCAGCGCGTGGCTAACAAGGGGCTCGCGATCGGCTATTTCGCCCAGCACCAGGTCGAGCAGCTCGATGCCGGTGCGACGCCGGTGCAGCACCTGCTGCGTCTCTCGCCCGCGCTCGGCGAGCAATCCGCGCGCGACTTCCTCGGCACGTTCGGCTTCGCAGGCGAGCGCGCGCTGGGCCCTGTGCGCGGCTTTTCCGGCGGCGAGAAAGCGCGCCTCGCCCTCGCCCTGATCGTGTTCCAGCGTCCGAACCTGCTGCTGCTCGACGAACCGACCAATCATCTGGACATCGACACCCGCGAGGCGCTCGCCGAGGCGCTGCAGGATTTTGCCGGCGCCGTCGTGCTGGTCGCTCACGACCGCGGCCTGCTGCGCGCGGTCTGCGACGACTACCTGCTGGTCCGCGACGGCCGCGTGCAGCCGTTCGACGGCGATCTGGACGACTACGCCCGCCTGGTGTTGCGCGGCACGCCCGCGACCGCGACGCCGTCTGCAACAATTGGCGGCGACACACGTCGCGAGGCGCGCCGCGATCGTGCGGGACAACGCGCGCGCATCGCGCCGCTGAAGAACGAGGT
>JBIODY010000021.1:0-14210 GCA_044445505.1 Lysobacterales bacterium | reverse complement strand
AGCGGTTTAAGGCACCGGTCTTGACTGCGCTGCAGGAGCAGCGCGAACAATGCCGCGCAGCGGCATTGGCCCGCAGGGCGGAGGGCAGGATGCCCGGAGTCAAACCGGCGTCGCCGGCCGGCACGAAACGACGATGCAACGAAACGGAGAGATGGCCGAGCGGTTTAAGGCACCGGTCTTGAAAACCGGCGTGGTAGCGATACCACCGTGGGTTCGAATCCCACTCTCTCCGCCACTCACCTTCGGTGATCAGCGAAAACGTCTCTGCCACTGCCGAAATCGGCGCCGCGTTGCGGGATTTTGATATCTGTATTGCCTGTCAACGCCGCAATCGGTGCATTCGTCGCCGAGTTCCTCGTGGCGTCAGAAGCCCACTCGCGGTCCCAATCAGATCCATCAGGCGCTGCAATTTCTCCCGCTGACCCGCGTAGTCAACCGCTCACGACCTCGCCAGGCGCCGGGGATACGTCGGATTCACCGATACTCGGAAGACGCACCACGAACTCGGCGCCCTCACCCGGAACACCGCTACTGTATGCGGCGACTTCGCCGCCATGTAACGCGACGAGTTGTCGGACCAAGCTAAGGCCGAGGCCCAGCCCTCCCTGCGAGCGCGCCATATCTTTTTCAACCTGGACGAACAGTCCGAATATCGCTCCCAGCTGCCACGGCGGGATACCGTCCCCGTTGTCGGTGACGCGAAGTTCGACGCGGCTATCGAAGTGCCCGGCGCTCACTCCGATCCATCCCTGCGCCGGGGTGAACTTCACAGCATTCGTGAGCAGGTTGCTGACAACCTGCACCAGACGCAAGCGATCGCCGTCAACAAAGAGTCCGGAATCACCGGTATTCACGTGCAGCGTCTGGGACTTGGCAGCGGCCATCGGGGTCACCGCTTCGACCGCTTGGTCCACGACCTCGCGCATATCGACCGGCTGCGTCTCCAGCTGCACTTTGCCGTTGGCGACGCGGCTGATGTCGAGAAGGTCGTCGACCAGACGCGTTATCTGGCCGACTTGGCGGCTGATTATGTCACGTGCCCTGCGCAAGCTCGGCGATGCGATTTCCTCCTGCTGCATGATGGACAGCGCATTGGAGATCGGCGCGAGCGGGTTGCGCATCTCGTGTCCGAGCATCGCCAAAAACGTAGTCATGCGCCGTCCCTCTTCCTCGAGCGTGTGAATCCTGCGCCGATCCGTCAGGTTGCGAGTGATCTTCGCGAAGCCGCGATGGATGCCTTTCGCGTCGAGCAGCGACGTTATTACGACGTTGGCCCAGAATCTGCTCCCGTCCTTGCGCAGGCGCCAACCTTCGTCCTCGAAACGCCCTTCCTTTTTAGCGATCCGCAATTCCTCTGCGGGGAGGCCGCTGGCGATGACATCCGCGGGGTAGAACACCGAAAAGTGCTTACCTATGATTTCCGAAGCTTCGTAGCCCTTGGTTTCGCGCGCACCGGCGTTCCAACTCAAAACGCGGCCATCCGGATCAAGCATGAAGATTGCGTAGTCCTTCACGTTTTCGATCATCAGGCGGAAGCGCTCCTCGCTCCCGCGGAGTTGTTCCTCCTGCTGGCGTCGAGCGGTCAGATCGCGGGTGATTTTGCAGAATCCGCGGAATTCGCCATCTGCTCTGACGAGCTTGGTGATGACAATGTTGGCCCAGAATGGCGAGCCGTCTTTGCGAATGCGGTAGCCTTCGTCCTCGAAGCGCCCGGTGGCACGCGCCACCTCTAGCTCGTGCTCCGGCCAGCCTCGGTCCAGAAGGTCCTGCGGGTAGAACAACGAGAAGTGGCGCCCCACAACATCATCGGCCTCATAGCCCTTCAGGAGCTTGGCGCCGGTATTCCAGCTGAGCACGATGCCATTCGGGTCGAGCAGGAAGATCGCATAATCCACCACCGCATCAACCATGAGCCGATAGTCGGAGTCACCGACATGGCGCGGCCCAGACGCGCGAAACGGGGGCGCATTCTTGTCTTCACTGAGAGAGCCGGTGCCCATACCGATAGTTTAATGAAGTCCGTACCCGTCAACTAAAGTTGAGCGCAGGACGCGGACCATTGAGTTCCGCCTCACACGCCCGCGGTCTGGCGCGTCTTTTGCGTTTCGACCTCGGCCTTCCACGCCGCGAAGAAATCACTACCAGCGGCGGCGGGCGCGTCGACCATCAGCCCGTCCATGAACGCGACGAATCCGGCCTCGAATCCGTGTCGTCGCAGCTTCCATAATGCGCGCACGCCGGGCTGTGCCAGCGTCCGTCGCCAGCTTTCGCTAAAGCTCGCGAACACCGCCTCGCTCAGCAAACGTTCGTTGTATTGCAGGAAGGTGTCCTCCGCGCTCGCCAGGAATGCGCCGTAGATCGCGGTGAACTGCCCGAACTCGGCCGGCGTGATATTCATGGCCCCAACTGTGCCTTTGGGCAGCGCCTCCGCACAGGACGGGTCACCCGCCGCCAAAATGATGTCCACCACGCGCGTCGCGCGCCCCTGCCGGATTGCAGCCTGTTGGTTGCGCTCCGCCTGACGCACTTGGAGCGCCAGGTAGATCAACGAGATCAGCACCGCGATGCTGCTGACCAGACTTCCGATCGATGCCAAATCCGAAAGGCTCATACCTGTTCCCGCCCAAGATACTCAAGCTGCCACCGCAGGCCTTCTCTCCGTATAGCGGAATGTGGTCAGCGACGCAAAATGCACTGAAAATTTCCCTGTTCACGGGAATTCGATTGCGGAGACGAGTCCGCTGGACTCTGTGCACACCGCCAGCCACCGAGTCGATGCGAGACAGTGTCTCCGCACAGCGGCACGGATTTTCACTTCTGTCACGTCTCGTGCGGGCGCAGATAATTGCAGAAAGTGGTAGGTCGCTGACGGCGCGTCACGCGGGTAGGTTGAGTCAACTGCACGGCCGCCCTTTCCCGTCGAAATACGTTTCGTCCCGCGTGATGCGCCCGTGCTCGACCGTCAAGAAATTCGCCAACGGCACCTCGAACAGCAAGCCACCGTCCGGCTTGCGGCTGCGCGCGAAAAACTGAACCGCGACGTGGTTGCCCTCGCTCACCATGGTGACTACGTCGTCGGTGATACCGGGGTAGGTCTGGAATAGATCGACATAGGTTTGCCGTGCGCCTGCGGGACCGATCCGGTCATGACAGAAGCCCGGAGATGTCTCCACCGCATCGGGAGCGTAGAGGGCGACGATGGCCTCGATGTCGTGACGCCTGACCGCGGCGAAGCGCTTTTCCACCACCGTTTTCGCCGGTTCGCCAGCGTCGGCGCCTTGAGCCGCCACTGCGACCATCACGACGCCGATCACCGCTGCAATCTTCAGGATCATGAGGTGTCTCTCCGCCAGCGCGATTGCCTGCGTCAATGTGAGCGCGGCGAAGGACGGTGCATAGTGGCCATATCGCCTGCTTTTATGCCAATCTCGCCAGATTGCAGCTATCGTGACCGAATTGTGAAAATCTCCATGCTTGCCTACTCGGGTTGCCTGGGCTCGGAACTATTTGGCATGAGCGACTCCCTGCTCGTCGCCGAGCGACTGTCCCATGCGCTGCTGAAGAACACGCAAATCCGGTTCGACTTGCGCATGGTTGGAGTGGCTGGCCGTTCGGTCGTCGCCGCCGGCGGCATCAGACTCGGCCTGCAAACCGCCCACCGGCGCCCTGACTTGCTGGTGGTTCCCGGCTTCGAGTTCCGGCGCATGGCGGACCTTGGCCCGCAGCTTGAAGAGCTGAGCCGCCAGAGCCGCTTCGTGGCCGCGACGTTCCGGCGGGGGATCCCGGTTGCGGCGATCTGCGGCGGCGCCTTCCTGCTGGGCGAGGCTGGAGTGCTGGACGGGCGGCGTGCAGCCACCGCCTGGCTTTTCGCCGCGGAACTGGCTCGCCGCTACCCGGCTGCGCAGGTGGAACCCGAGGCCATGTTCGTCGAGGACAGCGGCATCATTACCACCGGAGCGTTCAGCTCCGGGTTCGATCTGGCGGTCCACCTTTTGCGCCGGGGCGGTAATCAGAAGCTGGCGCAAATGATCTCGCGCATGACGTTTCTCGACGCGCAGCGGAAGAGTCAGGCGCCATTCGTCGACGCCGCGCTGCTGGAACGGTCCAGGGGAGCGTTCTCCGATTCCGTGAAGGTCTGGCTGCGGCAACACCTGTCGGAGCGGTATCGTCTGGAGCGGCTGGCGCACGCCTTCAGGGTCAGTCCGCGCACCTTGCTGCGGCGGTTTGGAACGGAGTCCGCGGAGTCGCCATTGACTTGCTTGCGCCGCATGCGCATCGACGCTTCGAAGCAGTTGCTGGTCACCACGGCGCTCAGTATCTCCGCTATCACCGAACGCATCGGCTACGAGGACGCCAGTACCTTCATCCGCATATTCAGCGAGCGCGTGGGACACACACCGGCCCGGTACCGGCAGAGGTTCAAGGAAATCTAACGCAGGTGATCCGACGTTACACCCGTCTTGAGTAGCACCGGCCTTCGCGTGCAGCGCCAATGGAAGGTTGCGCCGTCTTTGCCTCACAGCAGAACGTGTTCGGCGCGCTCGCGATCAGCTGCTCCTTTCCACCGCGCGACCTGGTTCGGATCTCGGTTCGGCCAACGTTGCCCTTCACCGCGGCCCTTCGCCTTGAACGCCGGAGAGTCCGGCGGGTTCGTCTCGTCTTGCTCCGCTCGTCGAAACACGAGGTTGTGGGAGGAACGCCTTCCCGCCGGATGTCAGGCGACGCCGATGAGCCACGTATCGGACAAGACCGGCAGGCAATATGTCGTGATCATGGCTGGCGGACACGGCTCCCTGGCACGAAGATCGCGATGCGTTGCTGGCCCTTGTATTGCCGGATGCCACGAGCTCGCAGGGAAGCAGCCGGTGATGGTCGTTCCCTGCTCCTTCCGCTGAGGTTCCCTGTTCCCATGACGGGAGCTGCGCATCCCCCGCTCCCGACCCGGACCCGGACCCGGATCCAGACAAACGAATCGATTCGCTTCACAATGCGCAATGGAAAGTAGAATCGTCGGCGCTCCCGCATCGCCCCCGGGTGCGCAGCCTCGCAGTGAGCCGAGGATTGAATCCGACCTCGCCGGCAGCGGCAGTCGGGACGACGCAAAATCGATGCTCGCCCTGCTGGCGGATCTGCCTGCACTGATCGCCAGCGCGCCGCACCGGCTGATGTTCTTCGCCGGTTCGAGCGCGGTCATCGTGTCGATGCTGTGGTGGGCGTGTTTCCTCGGCGCGGGTTATGCGGAGCACCCGTTTCCGGCACCGCCGGTACCGGCTGGTTGGGCGCATGCCGTGTTCACGCAGTACGGCATGCTGCCGCTATTCATGTTCGGTTTTCTGATGACCGTGTTTCCGCGCTGGATGCGCCAGCCGGCACTGACGCGGCGCGACTACGCACCGGTGTTCGCTGGTGTATTCGGCGGTTACCTCCTGGCGCACGTCGGCCTGCTCGGCATGAAGTGGGCGTTGATCGCCGGCATCGCACTGATGCTGGGCGGCTGGAGCGCCGCGCTGATCGCATTGGGCAAAATTCTGGTCCGCAATGGTGCGAAGGATCGTCATGCCTTGTCCTGCTACGTCGCGCTGGTGTTCGGCGCATGCGGCCTGGCCGCATTCGGCGCCTTCGCGCTGGGTGCGCCGCCGCAGTTCGCGTTCGTCGCGATCAAGCTCGGTACATTCGGATTGTTGTTGCCGATCTATTTCACGGTCTGCCACCGCATGATTCCGTTCTTCAGCGCGAACGTGGTCGGTCCGCACTACCGCGTGTTCAAGCCGTCATGGAGCCTCGCGCTGCTGTGGGTACTGCTGCTCGCGCATCTCGGCCTCGAACTCGCACACCGCTACGATTGGTTGTGGGCGGCCGATGCACCGCTGGCATTGTTCTTCCTCGGCCATTGGCTGGCCTGGCAGCCATGGAAATGCACGCGGCCAGGGTTGCTCCTGGTGTTGCATCTCGGCTTCGCGTGGTTGCCGATCGCGTTCGCGCTGTATGCGGCGCAAAGTCTGATCGCGTTCTCGGGCGGCGGATTCGTGCTCGGCCGCGCGCCGGTCCACGCGCTGACCGTCGGCTTCTTCGGTTCGATACTGGTTGCGATGGTCACGCGTGTGACCCAGGGGCATTCGGGGCGCCCGCTCGAGATGGGCGCGATCGCGTGGCTGACCTTCGCGTTGCTGCAACTTGTTGCCGGCACACGCATCTATGCCGAACTCGCACACGAGGCACCGCGTTGGCTGGTCATCGCGGCGTTCGGCTGGGTGCTTGCGTTTCTGCCCTGGGTCGTGCGCTCGTTGTGGATCTTCGCGACACCGCGCATCGACGGCAAACCGGGCTAGCGGAATGCCACGGGTGACGCAATCCATGGCCGGCGCAGCGCGGCCGGCACGAAATCACTTCTTGCCGCGTCCCGGAACGCTTTTCGGCGCAGCGCGCCGCGGACGCTGCCGCTCGACCAGATAATCGCGGAGGACCAGCGCACCGTTGTGCAGGACGTCGTGCGCGCTGTAGAGCAGCGTGACGGCGCCTTGCCTGCTCGCATCGACAATGGGCGCCCAGGCATCGGGCCTCGCGTCCAGCTCCTCGCGGTAGCGACGCCGGAACTCGTCCCAACGTTCCACGCGATGCGCGAACCACTGCCGCAGCTCCGTGCTGGGCGCAACCTCCTTCAGCCATGCGTCCGCCTTGAGGTCGGCTTTTTTCACGCCTCGCGGCCAGAGGCGTTCCACGAGAATTCGCCGGCCATCGGCACGCGTCGAAGGATCGTAAGCGCGCTTGAGCCGAATGGTGCTTTGAAGTGGTTGCGTGCCGTTCATGGCATCACCCCGCCTGCTTGTTCGTTGCCTGGTCGATCGCATCGAGTGCGATAGCCGAGTGGGCATAAGCTCCGCCGGCACGCATCTCCGCTGCGACCCAGATCGCCTCCATGATTTCCTGCTCGGTTGCCCCGTGTCGCAGCGCCGCTTTGGTGTGACCACGAATGCAATACGGACACTGGGTGACGTGCGCCGCAGCGACGGCGATCAACTGCTTGATCTTGACCGGCAGCGCGCCGTCGGCGTATACGCGTTCGCCGAAGGCGGTAAACGCATCGTGAATATCAGGCGCAAGCTGCTTGCGTCGGGCGGCGATTGCCGGTGTTGGTTGCGGGAAGATATCTTTCGACATGGTGTGTACCTCTTGTTGAGTCGAGGCGGGTGCAATCCTTGAAAGTGGAGCGGCCACCATGCGAAACATGGGGGCCGCGTACAGCTCCGGCAAGGCAAGCGCTCATGCCTGCGAGGGTCAGGATTCATGTCGGCACCATGCTCGCCGCGACTGTCGCGCACGCACGTGGGGTTTTTCACCGCATCGGGCGATGCGCATCGCAGAGGCGTGGTGTTGCCTGGCGCCGGATCTCTGCGCGATGATGCGCATAGGCGTGCGAGCGCCGACACAGCTCGACAACCAACAGGACGCTGCTCATGGCAATGACCGTGCAACAGGAAAACGTATTGGTCGCGATGCGGCTGTGGTCGCTTCGCGTAAGCGAACTTGCTGTCGAGCTGGCTCGGCAAGCCCATGAGGAGCCGACTCGGCCGCTTTCGGATGCGCAGATCCGTCGCGCGCTGGAAGCGCACCGCAAAGAGCACGCGATATGCATGAAGTGGCTGCTCGATGTATGGGATCAAATCGAGCAGGAGAATCAGGCGGCGCCGGGAACGCCGCCTTCTGCGTCGTCGTCTTGAAGTTGGTGCGCCAAGCCCGGCGAGATCCGCCGCTGCGGTGGCTGCTCGGAGGTCCATGCTGGTGAGGCACCGGTCGTCCCGTAAAGCACCGGCCGATCGTTCAACCTGCGCGCGTCAATGCCCCACGCACGAGACGCGCCAGCATGCGCTCGCGAAGCGAGCGTGCCTGCTGGCCCAATTGCAGTCGCTGCAGGCATTCGCCGGCGCCCACTGAACGGCCCGGCGCGACGATCGCGGCGAGCAGTGCCGGCCAGCGCTTGCGATCGGCGACATGTTGCTTGAGCCAGAGCAGGGCCGGCAGCAGCCGCTGTTCGATCGCGGTGAAATCGCTGCCGAACGGAAACGCCGGCAGCAGTCCGCGCCCGGCAAACGGTGCGAGGGTCGCGGCCAGCGCCTGCGGCGTGTTGCGTCGCCATGCATCCGGCACGCGGAAATCGCGCGGCAGCTTGTCGGACCGCATCGCGTCGGCGGCCAGCGCGTCGACGAAACGCGCGTCGCTGATCGCGAGCATCGCGCGCACGCAGGCCTCGTCGGACTTGCCGCGCAGGTCCGCGATGCCGTATTCGCTGGCGTAGATGTCGCGCAGGTGGCGCGGAATCGTCGTATGCCCGTAGCTCCAGCGGATGTTCGATTCGACGCGGCCGCCGCTTTCGTGCGTCGCGCGCAGCAGCAGCACCGAACGTCCGCCATCGATCGCGTGCGCCATCGCGACGAAGTTGTATTGGCCGCCGACGCCGCTGACCACGCGACCGTCTTCGAGCGCATCGGAGGCCGCGGCGCCGAGCGCAGTCGCGATCATGCAGGTGTTGAAGAAGCGTGCATCGCGGCGTTGCGCTGCATCGCGTAGTTCGTGGCCGCCGTAAAGCTGGTTCACGTCGGAGACGCGGCTCATCACGAGGCCGCTGTAGTCCTCGCCTTCGAGCTCTCGCAGCCAGGCGTAGAACTCCTTCGAGCCGAGGAAGAATGTCCCCTTCAGGTAGTGCCCGCCACGCAGCCGTTCCGGCGCGACAACCCGTCCCGCGTTGAGCTCCTGCTGCAGCTCGGGGTCCTCGTACACCTGGCGTGTCAGGATGCCGGCGCGGCGCAGGTGCATGAAACCATCCATGACCATTTCGCTGGCGCCATACAGCCCGCGCTGGAACGGCGCGACGCCACCCTGGCTGGCGAGCAGCGGATCCGCGCCCGGCTCGTCGCCGCGCAGCGCGCGCAGCAACGCAACGTAGTCGGCATTGCCGCGATGCCGCAGGAGCAGCGCCTGCACGATCGCATCGGACAACGCGCCGATGCCGATCTGCAAAGTGCCGCCATCCCGCACCAGCGCACTCGCATGCAGACCGATCGCGTATTCGGTCAGGTCCACCGACCCGCGCGGCAGCGCGAACAGCGGTTGCTTCGGTTCGCCCTCCTCGACCAGCGCGTCGAAGAATTCCGCGCCGACGTCGGCCGCGCCGCCGAGGAATGGCAGGTCCGGATGCACGACGCCGATCACCAATGGTCGCGGCTTGCCACGCGCGGCGATCGCATCGAGCACATCCAGGATCACATCCGGATTGCAGGACAGGCTGTAACGCGTCGCCGCACCCGCCCCGCGCCGTGCGATGAGTTGCACGATCGCGTGCAGCGTTTCGCCATCGGCGAGATCGCGCGCGACCTGGGTATAGTTGATGCTGGTGTAGTCGCGCTGCGCGCGCGCCGAGCGCAGCATCGCGCCGGACTGGAAATAGAACTCCTGGATGCGGATGTTCGCCGGCAAACGGTTTGCCTTGAGGTCGATGACGTAGTCGAGGCGCGGATAGTCGGCGCCGAACTGGCGCGCCAGGAACGGCGTCAGGAAACGGCGCTCCAGATCGCTGCCGGCGGCCGGCGGATCCAGCGACAGCGCCGTGTACAGTGTCAGCCGGCGCGTCGGCTCGGCCTTCACGCGCCGGTACAGCGCATTCAGCAGGTGATTGGGTTTGCCCAGGCCGAGCGGCGCGGCGACCGCGACATGACTGCCGCCGCGGGCGAGAACCCGTTCCACGGCCTCATCGGGTGAGAGCTGCAACGATGTTCCATTCACCCGGGATTCTCCTCTGCGTCGCATCATCGTAAATCGAACCCGCCGCGCAACGCGAGGCATCCGGTGCAACCCCGGCGCCGCGGCTGCCGCGTTTCATCGGTATCGCCCGGCCGAGGCCGTGACAGAGTGAACCGTGACGCTCATTTCGGTAGCGGCTCGCTCGGTCTCGCGGCGCTGAGCCTGTCCCTCTTTCGGCCCATGGAACCGCCATGGGCCTCATTCCGGGCCAGCGCCCAGCCGCGATCCACATCGCGATCCATCTGCCAAATGAACGTCACAGTCCACTAGCCCATTGCTTTGCCGTACCCTCAAGCCATGGGGGACGAAAGAACCGACGAGGATTTGATGCTTGCTTACGCCGCAGGCGACCTGCTCGCTTTCGAGACGCTGTATCGACGCCATCGTGGCACGCTGTACCGCTTCCTGTTGCGCAGCCTGCGCCATCGCGCCGATGCCGATGAGCTGTTCCAGGAGACCTGGAGCCGGCTGATCGTCGCGCGCGAGCGCTATCGGCCGGAATCGAAGTTCACGACCTGGCTGCTGCAGATCGCGCACAACCTGGTCATCGACCGGTTTCGCCGGCAGCGGCCACAGGCATCGGCCGAGGAAACCGAAACCGTGCTGCGCAATCTCGATGCACCCGAGTCCGAGCAGCCCGAGCACGCGCTCAGCGAGTTCGAGCAGCGCCGGCGCCTGCAACTGGCGCTGGAGGATCTGCCCGAGGAGCAGCGCGTCGCGTTCCTGCTGCGTGTCGAGGGTGGCCTCGGGCTCGAGGAGATCGGCGAGATCACCGGCGCCGGCCGCGAGACGGTGAAATCGCGCCTGCGCTATGCGCTCGCACGCATCCGCGCGAGGTTTGCGTCATGAGCGACCCGCGCGACCGCGACCTCGATCACCTGCTCGGCGACGATGGCGGTGAATTCGGCGCGCTGTACCGGCGCCTGCCGCGCATGGAGCCGCCGCGCCGACTCGACCGCAGCGTGCTCGGCGAGGCGGTGCGCGCGGTGCATGGACGCACGCCGCGCGGACAGCGCTGGATCGTCGGTCTCGGCTCCGCCGCGGGCGTCGTACTCGCCGCCGGGATCGCCTGGCATGTCGGCCACGATGCGCTGCGCCAGTCCGCGCAGGATACGTTCCGTGACGCGCCGCAGGTGGTGCCGGTCGAACCGATCACCGGCGTGGCGCGCCACAAGCGCGAGCCGGCGATCGAAGCGCAAAACGAAGCTGCGCCGCCACCGGCAGCATCCATGCCGGCACCTCCGCTCAAGAAATCGGAGCATCCGCGCGCCGCAGCGAAGCCGTTGCCGGCGCCCGCGCCGCCATTGCGCGCGCCGGCGTCGCCCGCACAGCCCGTGCCTTCTGCTGCGCCGCCCGCGGCTTTCCCGGCAGACGCCGCGCAGCGCGAGGAAAAGGCGCAGGCGGCCGAGGCCGGAGCCGCAACGGGTGCGGCCGGAACGCGGAGCGCGCCGGCCAGCGACGCGCTCGATCAGGCGATGTCGCCGCGCCAACGCGCAGGCTTCGCGCCGGCGCCGTCCAGCTCGGTCGAACTGCGCCGCGATCTGCAGCTCGAACCCGTGGATTGGCTCGCACATATCCGCCAGCTGCTGCATCAGGGCCGCCGTCAGCAGGCGATCGAGAGCCTGCGACTGTTCCACCGCGCGCATCCCGACTGGCAGTTGCCGGACGAGTTGCGCCCCCTGCTCGATTGAGTCTGCCCGATTGCGCGGGACCCGGCCCGACCACGCGGTGCGCCGATGAGCGACACGTTCACGCTGGCGGGCGCAGTGCACCTGCAGCAGGAGATCAGGAAGAGCCGCTTCCTCGCCCGGGCCGCGCCGGTCGGGGATGTCGACGCCGCGCTCGCCTTCATCAGTCGCGTCGCCGCGCGCGACGCGACGCACAACTGCTGGGCTTACCGGATCGGCAGCGCCTACCGGTTCAGCGACGATGGCGAACCCGGCGGCAGCGCGGGGCGCCCGATCCTGCTCGCGATCGAAAGCCAGGGTCTGGATCGAGTCGTCGTCGTGGTGACCCGCTGGTTCGGCGGCATCAAGCTCGGTGTGGGCGGGCTCGCGCGCGCATACGGCGGTTGCGCAGCCGAATGCCTGCGAGCCGCGGAAAAAACCATCGTCGTCGAACGGATGCGCGCCCGGGTATGCTGCGAGTACGCCGCAGCGCCCTTGCTGTACGCGCGTCTGCGCGAGTTCGATGCGATCAAACATGACGAACGCGCTTGCCCGCACGGCGTCGAACTCGACATCGACGTCGCGGTGACTCGCCTCGACGCACTTGGCGCATTCGTGCGCGACCTCACGCGCGGTCGCGGTACGCTTGAGCTTCTGCCTTGAACGTTTCCGAACAATCCGCTAGTCGTTGCCACGCCACGAGCCCGCCACACCGATGACCGACTCCAGCACCGAATCCCCGCGCAAGATCCGTTCGCTGACGCGCCTGCTGCCGTATCTTCGACCCTACCGCGGCCTGATCGCCGGCTGGCTCGGCTTCCTCGCGCTGTCCTCGACCGCGACGCTGACCTTGCCGCAAGCCGTGCGGGTGATGATCGACAACGGCTTCACCCAGGCGAATGCGGCGGCGATCAACGCGAGCTTCCTCGGCCTGTTCGCGGTCGCCGCCGTCCTCGCGGCCGCGACCGCGGCGCGCTTCTTCTTCGTCAGCCTGCTCGGCGAGCGCGTAGCCGCAGATCTGCGCCGCAATCTCTACGAGCATCTGCTGACCCTCGACCAGGCGTTCTATGAAACCACCCGCACCGGCGAGTTGGTGTCGCGGCTCGCCGCCGATACCGAACTCGTGCAGACCGTGGTCGGCTCGACGCTGTCGGTCGCGCTGCGCAGCGTGGTCACGCTGGTCGGCGGGTTCGTCCTGATGCTCCTGACCAGTCCGCGCCTGGCCGGCTTCACCGTGCTGGTGATCCCTGCGGTGGTGCTGCCGATCGTGATTTTCGGCCGCCGCGTCGCGCGCCTCTCGCGCGAAAGCCAGGACCGCATCGCCGACGCTTCCGCAATCGCCAGCGAGGCGCTGAACGCGGTGCACACGGTGCAGGCCTATACGCGCGAACTGCAGGAATCGACGCGCTATGCCGACGCGGTGCTGCGCGCGTTCGCGACCGCACGCCGACGCATCGCGATGACCGGCACCCTGACCGCACTGGTGATCCTGCTGAGCTTCGGCGCGATCACGCTGGTGCTCTGGATGGGCGCCAAGGCGGTCATTGCCGGCGCGATGGCGGCCGGCGTGCTCAGCCAGTTCGTGCTCTATGCCGTACTCGCTGCGGGTTCGGTCGGCGCGCTGACCGAAGTCTGGGGTCAGGTATTGCGCGCGGCCGGCGCGCTTGGCCGCATCGGCGAGCTGCTCGAAACGAAGGCACGCATCCATTCGCCGCAGACGGCCGCGGCGCTGCCGATGCCGGCGCGCGGCGCGATCCGCTTCGAGCAGGTCGAGTTCCGCTACCCTTCGCGGCCGGATCGCGCCGCGCTGCATGACTTCTCGCTGAGCGTCGAGCCGGGCCAGACGATTGCGCTGGTCGGTCCGTCCGGCGCCGGCAAGACCACGGTATTCCAGTTGCTGCTGCGTTTCCACGATCCCGCGCGCGGACGCATCACGCTCGACGGCGTGGATCTCACCGCGCTTGCGCTGCCGGACCTGCGCGGCAGCTTCGCGCTGGTACCGCAGGATCCGGTGCTGTTCGGTGCGAGTGCGGCCGACAATATCGGCTTCGGCCGCACCGGCGCGAACGCCGACGCGATCGTTGCCGCGGCACGTGCGGCCGAAGCGCACGAGTTCCTCGATGCGCTGCCGGAACGCTACGACACCTATCTCGGCGAACGCGGCGTGCGCTTGTCCGGAGGACAGCAGCAGCGCGTCGCGATCGCGCGGGCGCTGCTGCGCGATGCGCCGGTACTGCTGCTGGACGAGGCGACCTCGAGTCTGGATGCGCAATCGGAACACCTGATCCAGCACGCGCTGGAGCGCCTGAAGGCCGGCCGCACGACCCTGGTCATCGCGCATCGCCTCGCGACGGTGCAGCGCGCCGATCGCATCGTGGTCATGGATGCCGGCCGCATTGTCGCCCAAGGTACGCATGCCGAGCTGGTGCGAGCCGGCGGACTGTATGCTGAACTCGCCCGATTGCAATTCGCGGCATAGTCGCGCCACCCATGCGCAGCGCTGCCATGCTGGCATCCGGACAGGTGGCCGCGCACGGGACGATGGTAGAACCGTGCATATACCGAGTTTTTCAGTTCGGCCGCCCCGTAGCCGCTCCGCGTGCACGCAGGATCATGCCAAGCACCTCAGTTTCCCTCTGGCATCGCAGAGGAGTGATGACTCGTGATCAACCATTGCTTCCCGTCCCACTTGTAGGTGTATGTGTAACGAGCCTTGACTTGAGCCCCAGTAGTGCCGAAGGTGAATGT
>JBIODY010000020.1:0-14224 GCA_044445505.1 Lysobacterales bacterium | reverse complement strand
TGAAGGGTTGGCTCATCGAGCGCCGCGAGGCCGGCGGCCTGCAGGCGGAAGTCGTGAACAAGCTGCAGGAATGGTTCACCGACGGCCTGCGCAGCTGGGACGTGTCGCGCGACGCGCCGTATTTCGGCTTCGAGATACCGGACGAGCCGGGCAAGTTCTTCTACGTCTGGGTCGATGCGCCGGTCGGCTATCTCGCCGCGTTCAAGGAACTGTGCGAGAGCGGCCGCAAGCCGGAGCTGTCGGCCGCTGATTTCGAGCGCTTCACGCGCGCGGACGCGAACGACACCGAGATGGTGCATTTCATCGGCAAGGACATCGTGTATTTCCACACCCTGTTCTGGCCGGCGATGCTGCATGGCGCCGGCCTGCGTACGCCGAGCGCGGTCAACGTGCACGGCTTCCTGACCGTCGACGGCGCCAGGATGTCCAAATCGCGCGGCACTTTCGTCAATGCGCGCACCTATCTTGATCATCTCGATGCGGACTGGCTGCGCTATTACTTTGCGACCTTGCTCGGGCCGACCCTGGCCGACCTCGATCTCGATCTGAAGGCGTTCGAGGAGCGCGTCAACTCGCACCTGGTCGGCAAGTGGGTGAATATCGCCAGCCGCTGCGCGGGCTTCGTGCACAAGTTCTTCGACGGCAAGCTCGCCCCGGTGCTGCCGGATGCCGAGCGCGCGAAGTACGACGCCGCCGCGCATAAGCTGTCGGCCTGCGCCGCGCTGTACGAAGCGCGCGACTACGCCGCTGTGATGCGGCTGGTCATCGAGGTTGCCGACGAGGCAAATGCGTATGTCGCCGAAAAGGCGCCGTGGCTGCTCGCCCGGGACGAAGCGAAGCGCGACGAACTCCACATCGTCTGCACGCTCGCACTGAACTATTTCCGGCTGCTCTCGATCTGGCTGAGTCCGGTCGTACCGGCGATTGCGCGGCGCTCGCGCGAATTTCTGGGCGAGGATTGGTCGCGCTTCGATGCCGCGGCCCGACCGGTCGTGGGCACCCGCCTGAACGAATTCACGCCACTGACCACCCGTATCGACCCGAAGAAGATTGAAGCCATGATCGAAGCCTCGAAGGAATCCTTGCAGCCCGCCGACGACATATCCGCGACGGCTTCCGTAGGAGCGGCTTCAACCGCGATCCCCGCGGCACCCGCCGTGAAGAAAAGCATCGCGGCTGAAGCCGCTCCCACGCCCACCCCGACAGCCGCCGCGTCCATCTCCATCGACGACTTCGCCAAGCTCGACCTGCGTATCGGCAAGGTGCTTGCCTGCGAGTTCGTCGACGGTTCCGACAAGCTGCTGCGTTTCGAACTCGATGCCGGCGAGCTCGGCAGGCGCCAGATCTTCTCCGGTATCCGCGCTGCGTACGGCGAACCGGAAAAGCTCGTCGGCCGCAGCGTCGTGTTCATCGCGAACCTCGCCCCGCGCAAGATGCGCTTCGGCGTCTCCGAAGGCATGATTCTGTCTGCAGGGAGCGGTGGCGCTGCCCTGTTTCTGTTGGATGTCGACGACGGCGCGCAAGCGGGAATGCCGATCAAATAGGCTTGGTCACGGCGAGGCCGTGCAGGAACTGCGTGCGCTGATTTGAACATTCGACCCGATGCAAACCCAATGAACGCCGCGGGACTCGCCGAACGCATCGATGCGCTGCTGCCGCAGACCCAATGCACGCGCTGCGGCTATCCGACTTGCCATGCCTACGCCGGAGCGATCGCGGAAGATCGCGCCGACATCAACCAGTGTCCGCCTGGCGGCGCCGATGGCGTTGCCGCGCTGGCGCAACTGCTCGGACGCGCGACGAAGCCGCTGAATCCGGTCCACGGCATCGAGGAAGCGCCCATCGTGGTGTTCATCGACGAGGCCGTGTGCATCGGTTGCACGAAATGCATCCTGGCCTGCCCGGTCGATGCGATCGTCGGCGCGGCCAAGCGCATGCATACGATCATCACGGACGAATGCACCGGCTGCGGGTTGTGTCTGCCGCCGTGTCCAGTCGATTGCATCGCGCTGGTTCCGATCGCCAACAAGCCTCTGGCGCGCGTGCAGGTCCTCGAGCGCGCGGCGCATGCACGCGCGCGTTGCGATGCGCGCAACGAACGCCGAAGCCGGGAAGCCGTGGGAGCGGCTTCAGCTGCGATGATTTCCCGTCAGCCGCCTGAAAGCATCACCGCTGAAGCCGCTCCCGCAGAAGAAATGACACGCGATGCCACGCCGCCGATCAGCCGCGCCGCCGTGCTCGAAGCCATCGCGCGCGGCAAGGCGCGGCGCCGCGACAATGCCAAGGACCCACCGACGCGATGAAGCGCGAGCAGATCATCGAACTGTTCCGCCGTCTGCGCGAACTCAACCCCCATCCGACCACCGAGCTCGACTACACGACGCCGTTCGAGCTGCTGATCGCGGTGATCCTGTCCGCGCAGGCGACCGATGTCGGCGTGAACAAGGCGACCAAGAGGCTGTTTCCGGTCGCCGGCACGCCGCAGACAATCCTCGATCTCGGCGAAGCAGGTCTCAAGCGCTACATCAGCACGATCGGACTGTTCAACGCGAAAGCAAGAAACGTGATCGCGACCTGTCGCATCCTTGTCGAGCGGCACGGGGGCGAGGTGCCGCGTTCGCGCGAAGCGCTCGAAGCGCTGCCCGGGGTCGGCCGCAAGACCGCGAACGTGGTGCTCAATACCGCATTCGGCGAACCCACGATCGCGGTCGACACGCATATCTTCCGCGTCGCGAACCGCACCGGCCTTGCGCCCGGCAAGACCGTACGCCTCGTCGAGGACAAACTCGCGAAGGTCGTGCCCGCGGAATTCCGCAAGGACGCGCATCACTGGCTCATATTGCACGGGCGCTACGTCTGCAAGGCGCGCAAGCCGGAGTGCCCGCGCTGCGCGATCAACGATCTGTGCGCGTGGCGTCACAAGACAGTCACGGGCTGAAAGCGCACGCCGCGATTGCGTGATTCGCGTTAAATACCCGTTGCATTGTCATCCAAACGTAACAGCGGACGGCGAGACTGCGCGCCAGTTCTAGCCCTGTCCCGAGGAATCCAATGAACCTGCGACATGCGATCGCCGCTGCCCTGTTGTGCGCATTCGGCACCAATGCAATGGCCTACGACCTGCTCAACGACTGGCCAACCAAGATCAAGACCGACGACGGCTACGAGTACGGCTTCAAGGGTCTGTACCAGTACGATCTCAACAACTTCTCGGGCGACACCCGCAATCCGGCGAGCGGCGCGGAGATCCTTCCGGACGCGAACGCATGGCGCCGCAAGGAATTCAACTTCTACGGCAAGACGCCGTGGGGTGTCGATTTCAACATCGGCTACGACTTCACGGTCAGCGGTTTCAAGTCGGCGAGCGTCGGCGTGCACGGCCAGTGGCTCGACAACTTCATCCGCTACGGCAACAAGGACGCCGGCGATTTCCGCATCGGCCAGTTCAAGACACCGGTCGGGTGGGAAGAAGCCTCCAGTTCGAGCGCGACCACATTCCTGGAACGCGCGCTGCCGGTGCAGGCGGCGAACATGGGCCGCCGCATCGGCGCCGACTGGACCTATACCGGCATCCGGGACTGGCTGATCTACCTCGCCTACTTCGGCGGCGGCGACCTCAACGGCGACAACGACGGCCACGGCCCGGCGGCACGCGTGGTCTGGAACCCGTTCAACCATCAGCCGGGCCAGGGTTCGCGCGAGGAAAGCAACGTGCTGCACCTGGGAATCGCCGCATCGCGTGAAGACCGCGATTCGACGACCGACGGCCGCGGCCACGTCAGCGATCCGTTCGCCCAGTTCCGCGCACGCCCGGAAGCAAACCTGCTGGGCACGCGCCTGGTGGATAGCGGCAAACTCGCATTCCCGGGCAGCATCGATCGCCTCGGCCTCGAAGCCGCGTGGATCCATGGCCCGCTGCTGGTGCAGGGCGAATACCTGACCTTCAGCGCCGACCCCGCCGGCAAGCCGAGCTATAGCGGCGACGGTTTCTACGTGCAGGGTTCGTGGGTACTGACCGGCGAAAGCCGCCCGTACAGCAAGGGTGCGATCGGCAACGTACGGCCAATGAACGACTACGGTGCGTTCGAAGTCGCCGTGCGCTACAGCCAGGTCGACCTCAACGACGGACCGGTGCTCGGCGGCAAGCAACATGACTGGACGATCGGCGCGAACTGGTATCTCGGGCAGCACCTGAAATTCCAGGCCAACTACATCCAGGCGACCAGCACCAAACACTACGGCGCGCCGCTCAATGCCGACGCCGATGTCGATCCGCGCGTGTTCGAACTGCGTGCCCAGGTCTATTTCTGAGTCGAGTCCGTCACAGCTCACTCTCGTTGGGGGCGCGCAAGCGCCCCCTTTTTTTTTGCAACGGAATTGCGACGAAGCCGTCGTGTGGGCCTTGACCCACCACAGTCGCGACAACAATCGGTGGGCCAAGGCCCCTACGTTCTGAGCACGTCGGCGAGCGCATGGCGACCCGGTGGCCGGCCGGCCAGCCAGCACGCAGCCGCGACTGCACCGCGTGCGAAGATCATGCGATCGGTCGCGCGATGAATCAGCTCGACGCGCTCGCCCGCGGTCGCGAACAGCACGCGGTGCTCACCGACGATGTCGCCGGCACGCGTGACCGCAAAGCCGATGCTGCCCGCCGCGCGCGGCGTGTTCCGGCGCAGTTCCGCAACCGCGTCGAAATCCTGGTCGCGCGCCGCGGCGACCTCGCGCGCGAGCGCGAGCGCGGTGCCGGAAGGTGCGTCCTGTTTGCGGCTGTGATGCGCCTCGGCGATCTCGCAGTCCCAGTCCGGCAGCGCACGTGCGGCTTCGGCGACGAGTTGCGAAAGCAGCGCCACGCCGAGGCTGAAATTCGCGCTCCACAACACCGGAATCGTGCTCGCGGCACGATCGAGCGCGGCGCGTTGCGCCGAATCGAGACCGGTCGTGCCGCTGACGAACGCGATGCGCCGCCGCACGGCGAGACCGAGCGCGCCGTCGAACGCGGCCGCGCTGCTGAAGTCGATCAGGGCGCACGCGGCGATTCCATCGGGCAATGCCGAGGCATGTGCGAGTCCGGACGCGCGCGCGTCGGGCGCGCAGGCGATCGCCTGGCCGTCGAGTGCGCTGCCGAGGCGAACCAGTGCGGCAACCGCCCGCACATCGGCGCGCTCGGCCAGCGCGCCCAGGACGGCGCGCCCCATGCGCCCGGAAGCGCCGTGCACGACAATCGGTAAGGGCATTGCAGTCATCGGGCTCGCTGGCCGCAGGAAGTGCGTCGCGTAGCCTAGCGCATTCGCGCCGGGAGCCGTTCGTAGGGTGGCTTCAACCTAACATTTGCTACGCTGGCAAAGGACGGCGGGTCAAGGCCCAGCCTGCGAATGTCGTGGGAATCGGGACTACGACGTGACCCGATCCCAGAACCGCTTGACCCCGTCCAGCCAGGTGCTGTTGCGCGGCGAATGCGCGGCCGCACCGTCGCCACTGAAGGTCGCCTCGAACTGTTGCAGTAGTTCGCGTTGCTCGATGGTGAGCCGCACCGGAGTCTCGATCGCGACGCGGCACAGCAGGTCGCCGGTGCGACCGTTGCGCACGGATTTCACTCCCTTGCCGCGCAGGCGGAAGAGTTTTCCGGTCTGGGTTTCCGGTGGAATCGTGATCTCCGCCTCGCCATCCAGGGTCGGAACCTTGAGCCCGGCGCCGAGCGCGGCCTGCGCGAAACGGATCGGGATCTCGCAGTGCAGGTCGTCGCCGTCGCGCTGGAAGATCGCATGCTCGCGCACGCGCACTTCGACGTACAGATCGCCGGGCACGGTGCCGCTCGGCCCGGCTTCGCCTTGGCCGGCAAGGCGGATGCGATCGCCGTTGTCGACCCCGGCCGGAATCTTGATCGCGAGCGAGCGCTCAGCGTGGACGCGGCCTTCGCCGCGACATTCGCGGCACGGATTGGCGACGACCTTGCCGGAGCCGGCGCAGTGCGGGCAGGTCTGCTGGATCGAGAAGATGCCGTTCTGCATGCGCACGCGGCCATGGCCGCGGCAGGTGGTGCAGGTCGTGGTCTTGCCGTCGACCGAGCCGCTGCCGCTGCACGAACCGCACTCGACCAGGGTCGGCACCTCGATCTGCTTGTCGATGCCGAAAACCGCCTCCTCCAGGTCGAGCTCGATGAGATAGCGCAGATCCGAGCCACGCCGCGCGCGGCCCTGCGCGCCGCCCATGCCGCCGAAGATGTCCGAGAAGATGTCGCCGAAGATGTCGCCGACATCGCCATTGAAGCCGCCGCCACGTCCGCCCATGCCGTTTGCGAATGCGGCATGGCCCTGCTGGTCGTAGGCCGCGCGCTTGTGGCTGTCGGACAGCACCTCGTACGCTTCCTTGGCCTCCTTGAATCTCTCCTGCGCGGCCGGATCGTCCGGGCAGCGGTCCGGATGGCACTTCATCGCCAGGCGGCGGAATGATTTCTTGAGCTCCTCATCGTTCGCGCCACGCGCGACACCGAGGACTTCGTAATAGCACCGCTTGTTCATGGAGCGACGGCCCTTTCCATGCGCCGGTCAGGCACGAACCAGATCAGCGCGACCGCGACGTACAGCGCGCAGGCGATCCAGGGATTGACGAACAGCGCAAGCGGAATCGCCAGCGCATACGACACGATCGACAACTTGCCCTTGGCATCGCGACCCATTGCCGACGCGAGAGTGCGATCCGCGCCGTTGCTCGCGATCAACGCGCGCGCCAGCAACGGCCATGCGACGGCGGCCATCAACAGCACGATGCCGTACAGCGCGGTCGGAACCGCGGAAAAATGATTCTCGCTCATCCACGCCGTGACGAATGGGAACAGCGAAATCCAGAACAGCAGATGCAGATTCGCCCACATCACGCGCCCGTCGATCCGCTCGACGGTCTTGAACATGTGGTGATGATTGTTCCAGTAGATGCCGACATAGACGAAGCTGAGCACATAGCTGAGCAGAACCGGCCACAGCGCCCATACCGCCGCCAGCGTCGGCTCATGCGGCGCCTTCAGTTCCAGCACCATGATCGTGATGATCACCGCGATCACGCCATCGCTGAACGCTTCGAGCCGTCCCTTGTCCATCTACCCATTCCTGCACACAACCCACCCGGCTCGTCGTCCCGGCGAACGCCGGGGCCCAGCGCCTTGCGAGTTCATGAAAAAGACACTGGATTCCGGCTTTCGCCGGAATGACGAGCTGGTTTTCAACGTTCCGCGCTTACTGCTTGTCCTTGACCTCGGTGAACTCGGCGTCGACGACATCTTCGTGCTTCGCCGACGCGTCCGCCGAGCCGCCATCCTGCGCATGTCCGGCCGGCGGCGCCGACCCCGACGCGGCGGCCGCATGCAGCGATTGCGCGACCTGTTCGAGCGTGGTCGTGCGCGCCTCGATCTGCGCCTTGTCCTCGCCCTTCATGACCTTCTCCAGATCGGCCAGCGCTTCCTCGATGCGGCCGATGTCGCCCGGCACCTTGCCACCGTGTTCCTTGATCGCGGCACGCGTCGCGGCGACCAGCTGATCGGCCTTGTTGCGCGCAGCGACCAGCTCATGGAACTTCCTGTCTTCTTCCTTGTTCGCCTCGGCGTCGCGGACCATGCGCTGGATCTCGTCCTCGCTGAGGCCCGAACCGGCCTTGATCTCGATGCGCTGTTCCTTGCCGGTGTTCTTGTCCTTCGCACCCACGTGCAGGATGCCGTTCGCGTCGATGTCGAACGTGACCTCGACCTGCGGCATACCTCGCGCGGCGGGTTGAATCCCGGCAAGGTCGAACTTCGCCAGCGACTTGTTGTAGCGCGCCTGCTCGCGTTCGCCCTGCAGCACGTGCACGGTCACCGCCGACTGGTTGTCCTCGGCGGTCGAGAACACCTGCGAGGCCTTGGTCGGGATCGTCGTGTTCTTCTCGATCAGCTTGGTGAACACGCCGCCGAGAGTCTCGATGCCGAGCGACAGCGGGGTAACGTCGAGCAGCAGCACGTCCTTGACCGTGCCGCCGAGCACGCCGCCCTGGATCGCCGCACCGACCGCAACCGCTTCGTCCGGGTTGACATCCTTGCGCGGCTCCTTGCCGAAGAAATCCTTGACCGCTTCCTGCACCTTGGGCATGCGCGTCTGGCCGCCGACCAGGATCACGTCGCTAAGATCGGCAATCTTCAGACCCGCGTCGTTGAGCGCGATCCGGCACGGGCCGATCGTCTTTTCGACGAGGTCACCGACCAATGCTTCGAGCTTGGCGCGAGTCAGCTTGATGTTGAGATGCTTCGGGCCCGACGCGTCCGCGGTGACGTACGGCAGGTTCACCTCGGTCTGGTGCGCGGTCGACAGCTCTATCTTGGCGCGCTCAGCGGCGTCCTTCAGACGCTGCAGCGCAAGCGGATCGTTCATCAGATCGACGCCCTGGTCCTTCTTGAATTCAGCGACGAGATAGTCGATGACGCGCTTGTCGAAGTCCTCGCCACCGAGGAAGGTATCGCCATTGGTCGCCAGCACCTCGAACTGCTTCTCGCCGTCGACTTCGGCGATCTCGATGATCGACACGTCGAAAGTGCCGCCGCCAAGGTCATACACCGCGATCTTGCGATCGCCGCCCTTCTTGTCGAGGCCGTAGGCCAGCGCGGCCGCGGTCGGCTCATTGATGATGCGCTTGACTTCGAGGCCCGCGATGCGGCCGGCATCCTTGGTCGCCTGGCGCTGCGAGTCGTTGAAGTACGCGGGTACCGTGATGACGGCGTCGGTAACCGTCTCGCCGAGATAGTCCTCGGCGGTCTTCTTCATCTTCATCAGGATCTTCGCCGAGATTTCCTGCGGCGGCATCTTCTTGCCATCGGCAGTCTCGGTCCACGCATCGCCGTTGTCGTGCGCGATGATCTTGTACGGCACCATATTGATGTCTTTCTGCACCTCCGCGTCGGTGAACTTGCGGCCGATCAGGCGCTTCACCGCGTAGAACGTGTTCTTGGGGTTCGTGACCGCCTGGCGCTTCGCAGTCGCCCCGACGATGACTTCGTTGTCCTTGAACGCGACCACCGACGGCGTCGTGCGGTCGCCCTCGGCGTTCTCGATCACGCGCGTCGTGTTGCCTTCCATGACCGCCACGCACGAGTTGGTCGTGCCGAGGTCGATACCGATGATCTTGCCCATTGCTCTCCTCTCCCGATCTGTTTCCGGCCCCGCGGCCGTGGATGTCGCAAAATCTGGGGGTCGACATCGCCCTTTCAAGCGTTTCGACCCATCGCTGTCGAATGAACCGGCTATTTGGCGACCGTCACCAGCGCCGGCCGCAGCAGACGCTCGTTGAGCACATAGCCCTTCTGCATGACCGCGACGATCCGGCCCGCCGCCTGCCCGGTGTTCTCGACCATCGCCATCGCCTGGTGGTGCTCCGGATCGAACGCCTCGCCGACTGCGCCGACCGCCTTCAGGCCGCTGGCGTCGGTGACCCGGATCAGCTCGCGCAGGGTCAATTCGACGCCACCGCGCAATGCGTTCGCATCGCCGCCTTCCACGGCCAGCCCGCGCTCGAGATTGTCGAGCACCGGCAGCAGGTCGGCCAGCAGCTTCTCGTTCGCGAAGCGGCGCGCCTGTTCGAGGTCGCGCTGCAGCCGCTTGCGCTGATTGTCGAGATCGGCGCGCTCGCGCAGCACCGTCTCGCGCATCTCGCCGAGCTTGGCCTCGCATTCGGTGAGTTGCCGGTTCAGGGCCTCGACGTCGCCGTCGATCGCCGCATCGAGATCGGCCGACGCGTCGGCCGCGGTTCGTGGATCGGTGGCTCGTGGATCGGTATTTTCCATTGCTCCTCCGCATCAAAACCCGAGCGCCCGCGGCGTGGCAGACCGTAGTGGTATCCCCGTCACCGCGGAAAATAAAAAAGCTTTCGTGCCTGCGCAAGCAGGCACGACCTTACGTGATCAGCGTCGAAGCCCGGCTGCCTTTCCCTTCTCCGCCGGGAGAAGGTGGCGCGAAGCGCCGGATGAGGGTTCGGGGCAAGCGTGGTAGTTCACAATCGAGCCGAACCCTCACCCCAACCCCTCTCCTGAGGGAGAGGGCTCAATAGCTGAACCTCAGCGCTACTTGCTTGGCCTTCCCGCCGACGCAGATCAAGCGCCTCCGTGCAGAAAACCTTTGCCGCCTGCGTTATAGGGCCGCTTGGCCGCGCTTCAAGGCACTGGAGATGATCTGCGCGGTCGCCTGCACGACCGGGATCACGCGCTCGTAGGCCATCCGCGTCGGCCCGATCACCCCGAGCACGCCGAGCACGCGCCCGCCGACTCCGTATGGGGCGGTGATCAGGCTCCAGGTGTCCAGCGCGGCGAAACCCGACTCCTCGCCGATGAACAGGCGCACGCCCTCGGCGCGCGAACAGCGTTCGAGCAGTTGCAGAAGATCGCGTTTGCGCTGGAACGCCTCGAATAGCTCGCGCAGGCGGTCGACGTCGGACACGTCCTGCTTGCCCATCAGGTTGGTCTGGCCGGCGACCAGCATGTCGCTGCCGGGGCCGGCGCTGGTGCCGAACGCGGCCTGGGCGACTTCGACCGCGGCGCTCAGCAGCCTGTTGAGGCGTGCGCCTTCCTCCTGCATCTCGCGCAGCAGGCGCACGCGGATGTCGTCGAGGCGCATGCCGGCGAAGCTCGCGTTCAGATAATTGGCGACCTGTTCCAGCTCACCGGCGCCGTAGACACGTTGGGTCGCGATCACCCGGTTCTGCACCTGGCCATCGGTGAACACCAGGATCACCAGCACGCGATTGCTGTCCAGCGCGACGAAATCGATGTGCCGGAACGGGAATTCCTCGCGCCGCGGCACGCTGACCACGCCGACGAAATGGGTCATTTCGGACAGCAGCGAGGTCGCGCTGCCGAGCAGGTCCGGCGTCGAGCCTTCGGTCGGCAGCTCGCGGCGCAGCTGTTCGATCTCGGTTTCGCCGAGCGGGTGCATCTCGAGCAGGCTGTCGACGAACACGCGATAGCCCTGCGAAGTCGGCACGCGACCGGCCGAGGTATGCGGCGCGGCGACCAGGCCGCACTCCTCCAGATCCGACATGATGTTGCGGATCGTCGCCGGGCTCACGTCCAGCCCCGAGGCCTTGGCCAAGGTGCGCGAACCGATCGGATGGCCCTCGGCGATGTAGCGCGCGATCAGCGTGCGCAGCAACTGGCGGGCGCGGGCATCGAGCGGGGGCTGGGACGAAATGTTCATCGAATTCCGGTTGGGAAGACCCCGTGGTTCCGGCGAGCGCCGGACTGCGAAGGCAGGATGCCATAGCGAACAGCGAAGCCGGCCCGAAGGCCAGGCCGCAGGAGCGGCCCGTAATCCGGTGTCTTCAACGCACCAAAAGGCGCTGGGTCCCGGCGTTCGCCGGGACGACAAGAACGTCATCGCACGCTAACAAGGGCGCTCATCCCGATCAATAGGTCCGCCAACCTCGAAATTCAATGTGCCGCCTTGGCCGTTCCACGCCCGCATGCTAGCGTCCGCGGCTACCACGGAGCCGTGCCGAGCGATGCTGGAAAGTCTCTACGTCAAGGATTTCGCGATCGTCGGCGAGGCCGAGATCGCGTTCGGACCGGGCATGACCGTGGTCACCGGCGAGACCGGCGCCGGCAAATCGCTGCTGATCGATGCGCTGCTGCTGCTCGCCGGCGGCCGCGCCGAGGCGACGATGGTGCGCCACGGCTGCGAACGCGCCGAACTGGCCGCCGCCTTCGACCTGTCCGCCCATGCCGACCTGCGCGACTGGCTGCGCGGCGAGGATCTCGACGAGGACGGCGCCTGCCAGTTGCGCCGGGTGATCCGCAGCGAGGGCAGCTCGCGCGCCTGGATCAATGGCCGGCCGGTCACCCTGACCCAGCTCAAGTCGCTGGCCGCGAACCTGATCGAGATCCACGGCCAGCACGAGCATCAGGCCCTGCTTGAGCGCGGCCAGCAACTGGCGCTGCTCGACGCTTTCGGTGAGCACGGCGCGGAACTCGCCGAGGTCGCGCGCCTCGCCGGGGCCTGGCGCGGGACCGCCGCACGCATCGCAGAGCTTTCGCGCGGCGCCGATCACGCCGAGCGCATCGAGTGGCTGAAGCACCAGGTCGACGAACTCGACCAGCACGCCCTGGCGCCCGACGATCTCACCGCATTGGAAGAACAACACAAGCGGCTTGCAAACTCCGGCCAGCTGCTGCAGGGCTGCGCAGGGCTGGCGGATCGGCTCGATGGCGACAGCGAATTCGCGCTGTTGCGTCAGGTCGCGCGCGTGCAATCGGAGATCGCGCACCTGGCGCCGCTCGACGAGCGGCTTGCACCGATCGGCGAACTCGTCGACGCCGCGCAGATCCAGCTCGGCGAGGCCGGCGATGCGCTCGCGCGCTATCAGTCCGCGCTCGATCTCGACCCGGAGCGTCTGGCCGAGGCCGAAGCGCAACTCGGCAAGCTGCACGAACTCGCGCGCAAGCACCGCGTGCGCATGGCGGAATTGAAGGCGCATGCGGAATCCCTGCGCGAAGAACTCGAAGCGCTGCGCGGCGCCGGCGCGAGCATCGCAAGCTTGCGTGAGGAGCAGCAGCGGCTCGCCGCCGCGTATGCGGCTGCCGCGAAGAAGCTCGGCGACAAACGCATGGATACCGCGCGCGGACTCGGTGCATCGGTCAGCGCGCTGATGGCCGAACTCGGCATGCGCGGCGGCCGCTTCGAGGTGCAGATCGAAGCGCAGTCCGGCGACGAGCCCGATCCGCAGGGCATGGAACGCTGCGAATTCCTGGTCAGCGCGAATCCCGGCCAGCCGCCGCGCGCGCTGCGCAAGGTCGCCTCGGGCGGCGAACTCTCGCGCATCAGCCTGGCGATCGAGGTCGCCGCGCTCGGCAGCGACACGATCGGCACGATGGTCTTCGACGAGGTCGATTCAGGCATCGGCGGCGCCGTCGCCGAGGTCGGCGGCCAGAAGTTGCGCGCGCTGGGCGAACGTTGCCAGGTGCTGTGCGTGACCCACCTGCCGCAGGTTGCGGCCCAAGGTCATCGTCATTTGTCGGTAAGCAAATCCAGCGACGGCGCATCGACGGAGATCCGTATCGAATCGCTGGGCGGAACGAAACGCCGCGAGGAAGTCGCACGCATGCTCGGCGGCATCGAGATCACCCGCGAGACGCTGGCGCATGCGAAGCAGATGCTGGAGAGCGCGTCGAGGCTGAGGGCTGAGGGCTGAGGGTCTCCCGACTGCATGGCCGTGTAGGAACCCACCCTGTGTGCGAACCCCGGCGCGCAAGGATCCACATCGCGCACGAGGTGCGCTCCTACAACAGCGTGCGGGAAAAAAACGCCGCCTATTTCTTCTTCAGAGGTCTCACGTACAGCACCAGGCTGTGATCCTCGATCGCATACCCGTGCTTCGCGGCGATCTCGTGCTGCAGGCGTTCGATTTCCTCGCTGGAGAACTCGATGACCTTGCCGGATTCGACGTCGACCATGTGGTCGTGATGCTTGCCACGGTCGAGCTCGTAGACCGCCTGGCCACCCTCGAAGTTGTGCTTGAGCACCATGCCGGCCGCTTCGAACTGGGTCAGCACGCGATAGACCGTGGCCAGGCCGATGTCGTCGTGGTGCTCGAGCAACTGGCGATAGATGTCCTCGGCAGTGAAGTGCTTGCCGTCATGGCTGTCGAGGATTTCGAGGATCCGCATGCGCGGATGCGTGACCTTGAGGCCGGCCTTGCGCAGTTCGGTCGATTCCACGTTCATCCTCCTGCCCCCTTCCCTGGGCGTTTGACCTTGACATTCAGGGCGCTAGTGTATCATCGCGGCCTTTCCGCACCTCTGGACCACCCGCGCATGCGTCTTCGCTGGCTCGCCCTCTTCGCCCTCATTCCGCTCACCGGCTGCGGCCTGATCTACAAGGTCGACACGCAACAAGGCAGCCTGTTCGACAAGCCGACCGTCGAGTCGCTGAAACCCGGCATGTCGAAGCGCCAGGTGACCCTGGTCATGGGCTCGCCGTCGGTGATCAGCCCGTTCGACCAGAACCGCTGGGACTATGTGTCGACGATCCGCCGCGGCCGCCACAAGATGGCGACCAAGGACCTGGTGCTGACCTTCAAAGACGATGCGCTGGTCAAGATCGATGGCGACTATTTCCCGGAAGATCCGGAGCAGATGATCAGGGACGCGCGCAAGTACAAGCGCGATTATCCGGACGAGAAGCGCCCGGACGATGACAAGAAGAAGAAGCGTGGCGGCCAG
>JBIODY010000019.1:0-14310 GCA_044445505.1 Lysobacterales bacterium | reverse complement strand
GCATCCTGCCCTTCGCCCTGCGGGCCAACGCCGCTGCGCGGCGTTGTTCGCGCTGCTCCTGCAGCGCGGTCAGGACCGGTCCCTTGAACTGCTGGCCGTCTCCACGTGATTCGTCCGCTTGCTGGAAAATTCTACTATGACGCGACACCGTGCGCGGAACTGCGGTATGTTCGGCGTGGTCTCGGGGGACGACAAGGGGCAGTCATGATTAGCGTGGTTCTGATCGACGATCACGAACTGGTGCGCACCGGTTTTCGCATGATCCTTGCGCAGCAGCCCGGGATCGAGATCGTCGGCGAAGCCGCGGACGGCGAGCAGGGTCTGGCACTCATCCGTTCCAGAAACCCGGATGTCGCGCTGGTCGACGTGCATATGCCGCACCTCAGCGGCATCGAACTCACCGATCGCGTGCGCAAGCACAAGCTCGCGACGCGCATCGTGATCCTGACAGTCGTCAACGAAGCGCCGTTTCCGCGTCGCCTGATCGAGGCTGGCGCGAGCGGATACCTGACCAAGGGTTGTGCGGCGGACGAACTCGTGCGCGCCGTGCGCCAGGTCGCGGATGGCCGGCGCTACCTGTCGCCGGACGTCGCCGAACTGCTTGCGCTCGGTACGCTGGACGGCAATGCCGGATCGCCGTTCGAGGCGCTGTCTGCGCGCGAACTCGATGTCGCGATGAAGCTGGCGCAGGGCCAGGACATGCAGCGCATCGCGCAACAGCTGAAGCTCAGCGCGAAGACGATCGCGACCTACAAGTACCGTCTGTTCGACAAACTCGGCGTCGACAATCCCGTCGCGCTCGCGCACCTGGCGCATCTGCACGGCCTGCTGGGCGACCGCGCGCGCACGCTCGCCGGCTGAACCTGCGCGCGCGAAGCGCGCAGGTTCGTCGATCATCTACTCGGGTTTCGGTTCGCCGTTCGAGTTGTCGGCATCGACGCGTCCCGGCTGGCGTTCCGGCGACAGCTCAGTCCGTTCTTTCACAACCGGACGGGGCAACGGCAGATCCAGGGTACCGCCCTGTTCAGGCGTTCGCGCCGGTGCGGTGGGTGCGAACGGCGGCGGCGACGGTGCAGGTGTCGCGACCGGTGTCGGCACCGCCGGCGTCGGAGAAGGCGCAGGTGCCGTCACGACGGGCATCGGTCTGGGCGGCACGACCGCTGGTGGCGGCGACATGGGGGTTTGCAACGGAGCCGAAAGCGGACCCGGCGTCGGCACGGATGCAGGCGTCGACAGCGTGACCGGCGTCGCCGGCGTGGACAGAGGCAGCGGGCGCGATTCCGGCAATACCGGCAGCGTGCGAGGGACGGCCGGGGTTTGCGGGGCTTGCGCTGCCGGAATCACCGGCGGCGGCATCGCGGGGCGCGGCGATGACATCGCCGGCGCGTGGAACGGTGGTCTCGGCGCATCCGCATCCACAGACAGCGATGGCTTGCTTTCGATCGCTGCAGTCGTGTCGTCGGCGGGACGTTCCGGCATCGGAGCAGGCGGCATCGATGCAGCCACCGGCAACGGCTTTGACAGTTCGGCAGCGACCGGCAGGGTCGTTTCCACCCGCGCCGGGGCAGGCAAGGGACTGCCGGTGCCAGGCGCGCTTGCCGGACGCGCGTCACGGGCAAAATCCTCATCGTCGAAATCGACGCTGGCGTCTGCTTGCGGTCCCGCATTGGGCGTGCCTTCGCCAGCGCCATCCTTGCGCCGACGCCGTCCACCGCGACGGCCGCGGCGGCGCGAACGCATCTCGTCCCGACCGGCTTCACCGGCCTGCTGCGCTTCAACGTCGACCCCATCGGTCCGTGCAGGCGCGGCGGTCACCGGTGCGGGATTCGGCACCGTCGCCGCCAGCGGTGCCGCGGCTGGAACCGGAACAGGTTTCGACGTGGTCTCGACCGGCACGCGCGAGGGCGGCGGCGGGGTACTGAAATGCGCCTCGGCGACGGCCGGCTGTTCGCCGGTCGTGCGGTTCGGGCGTTCGTCGCGACGATTGCCACGACCCTGCTGCTGTTTCTGGCCTTGGCCGCCACGCTGCTCGCCCTGGCGAGCTTCGCGACGGCCGTCGCGCTGCCCCTGCCCGTGTGCGGCGCCGTCCGGGCGTGGACGCTGTGTCTGGCCGGGCCGGTTCTGCAGCGAGGCCGGGCGCTGATTCGGCGTCGCGCGTGCGGGTCGAGTGCGCATGGACGCGGGCGGCGCCTTTGCGACCGGGGTCGCCTGAGTTTGCGTGCCACGTCGGAACCAGCCGACAAAGCGGGCAAGCAGGCCGTCCGCGGCCGGAGTGGTCGCCGCCGCTGCGGCGGGCGCGACCGGCGTCGTCGCGAGCGGTTCCGGGCGTTCCGGCGCGGGTGTCGCACGGACTACGCCAGCGACGGCGGGCTGCTCGGGTTCCTCGCTCGGACGCAGCATGGTCGGCAGCGGCTTCGGCGCGACCGGCGTCGTGCGCTGGTAGCTCGGCCGCGTCTCCTCGCCGATGTCGGCTGCGCGCAGGCGCTGGATCTCCAGGTGCGGCGTGTCCAGCTGCTCGTCTGCGACCACGATCACGTTGACGTCGTGGCGCGCTTCGATCTCGCTGAGCTGGCGGCGTTTCTCGTTGAGCAGGAAATTCGCCACGCTCGGCGGCGCCTGCACCAGCACCTGGCCGGTGCTGTCCTTCATCGCATGCTCCTCGACCAGGCGCAACGCGGACAGCGACAAGGATTCGACGCCGCGGATGCGGCCGTGGCCCTCGCAGCGCGGGCACACTATCTGGGTTGCCTCGCCGAGGCTCGGACGCAGGCGCTGGCGCGACATCTCGAGCAGGCCGAAGCGCGAGATGCGTCCGACCTGCACGCGCGCGCGGTCGAGCTTGAGCGCGTCCTTCAGTTTCTCCTCGACATCGCGCTGGTGGCGCGGCGAATCCATGTCGATGAAGTCGATAACGATCAGGCCGCCCGCGTCGCGGATGCGCAGCTGGCGCGCGATCTCGACCGCCGCTTCGCAGTTGGTGTTGAACGCGGTTTCCTCGATGTCGCTGCCCTTGGTCGCCTTCGACGAGTTGATGTCGATCGAGGTCAGCGCTTCGGTCTGGTCGATCACGATCGAGCCGCCCGAGGGCAGGCGCACGGTGCGCTCGAACGCGTTCTCGATCTGCGATTCGATCTGGAAGCGCGAGAACAGCGGCGTGGTGTCCTGGTACAGCTTGAGCTTGCGCAGGTTGTTCGGCATGACCTGCTGCACGAATTCGCGCGCGTCCTGATACAACTCCTCATGATCGATCAGGATCTCGCCAATGTCGTTGCGCAGGTAGTCGCGCAGCGCGCGGATGATCAGCTTGGATTCCTGGTAGATCAGGAACGGGGCCGGGCGCGACTGCGCGGCCTCGGAGATCGCCTTCCACAATTGCAGCAGATAGTCGAGATCCCATTGCAGTTCCTCGGCATCGCGGCCAAGCCCGGCCGTCCGGACGATAAGTCCCATCTCGTCCGGCACCTGCAAGTGATCGAGCGCCTCCTTGATGTTCTGCCGGTCCTCGCCCTCGATGCGGCGCGACACGCCGCCGGCCTTCGGGTTGTTCGGCATCAGCACCATGTAGCGGCCGGCGAGGCTGATGAACGTGGTCAGCGCGGCGCCCTTGTTGCCGCGCTCCTCCTTCTCGACCTGGACGACGATCTCGTGGCCTTCCTTGAGCAACTCGCGGATGGTCGCCTTGTTCGGATTCGCCCCCGGCGTGAAATATTGCTCGGAGATTTCCTTCAGCGGCAGGAAGCCGTGGCGATCGGCCCCGTAGTCGACGAAACAGGCTTCGAGGGAGGGTTCGACCCGGGTGATGCGGGCCTTGTAGATATTGGCTTTCTTCTGTTCCTTGGACGGGATCTCGATATCGAGATCGTAAAGGTTCTGGCCATCCACGATCGCGACGCGCAACTCTTCGCGCTGAGTCGCGTTGATCAACATGCGTTTCATTGTCGTTATCCTTGCTTACGGCGCTCGACTGTCGTCGGCGCTGCGCGGATGGAGTCTGTTGAACTCCGTGCGCTGCGCGATGCCCGCGTTTCGCGGGCCGACGGCGGCAGGTGCGCCTACCGTTTTCTGCAGGCGCTTCCGCGCGCTTGCACATCATGGGGTTGCTTGGCGCATCCGCGGACCCGCACCGTCTTTCCGACGGCGAGCAATCCGCGACCCGAGCCATTACGATGAGCCTGCCACTCCTGCGCGACGCTCCGACGGAGTACCGGCTGCACAGGGCGCGAAAGGACGCAACGAACGGGTGCGTCATAGCTGTTCCGTACTCCCGCGGATTGGGTTCGGAACGGCGCGACACGCGGGGCAAGCATATCAGTTCAGGGACGTTTTTTTCAATGAAGACACAGACTTCGGCGATAAATCGCGACGCCGACTCCATTCAGGAATCGGTGGCCAAAGGCCGCCATCGCCGTCCTTCGCCCGTGCAGCCCGAGAACGGGCCGTCGGCGGACGAGCTCGGGCGGTCCTCTCCGCGGGTGCACGTGGTCGCGGTTCCGGACGATCGCGAGGGCCAACGCCTGGATAACTTCCTTGCCGGGCGCCTCAAGGGGGTGCCGAAGAGCCTGATTTACCGGATCTGCCGCACCGGCGAGGTGCGCGTGAACGGCCGTCGCGCCAAGCCGGACCAGCGCCTGAACCCCGGCGACGAGGTGCGGATTCCGCCGGTGCGGGTCGCCGAACGCGGCGAGCTCGGAGTGCCGTCGGGTGGCCAGATGAACCGGATCGAGGCCGCGATCATCCATGAGGATCGCGAATTCCTGGTCCTCGACAAACCTTCGGGCGTGGCCAGCCACGGCGGCAGCGGGGTCAGTTTCGGTGCGATCGAGCTGCTGCGCGCGGCGCGTCCGCGCGACACGCTGGAACTCGCGCACCGGCTCGACCGCGACACCAGCGGGATCCTGGTGTTGACCCGCAAGCGTTCGGCACTGATCGCGCTGCAGGCGGCGATCCGCGACGGCCGCGTCGAAAAACGTTACCTGGCGTTGATCGAGGGCGCATTGCCTCAGGCGCAGTTGCTGGTCGATGCGCCACTGCGGAAATCCGTGCTGCAGGGTGGAGAACGCATGGTGCGCATCGATCCGGATGGCAAGGAATCGCGCTCGCATTTCACCGAGCTGGAACGCTATGCCGGCGCGAGCTTGGTCGAGGTAGCGCTGGAAACCGGGCGCACCCATCAGATCCGCGTGCATGCCCGGCATATCGGTCACCCATTGGCCGGCGACGAGAAGTACGGCGACCGTGAATTCAATCGAAGAATGCGCGACAAGGGCTTGAAGAGGCTGTTCCTGCACGCAGTCCGCTTCGAGTTTTCACTCGGCGAGCGCAGCTACAGTTTCAGTGCGCCGCTGGCGCCGGACCTGGCCGCCGTGCTCGATGCATTGCAGCCAGGTGGGCGTTAGGGAAGGCCTGAACAAGTCAAAGCTCGTCATTCCGGCGAAAGCCTTGTTCCCATGATTTCCCGGATCGCGACCGGCCACTCAAGCGACCAGCAGATCCTCGACCTTGGCCGCGCAGATGAAATCGTTGAGCGACAACCCGCCGACATCATGGGTCGACCAGCGCACCCCGCAGCGGTTGTAGCCGACTTCGAGGTCGGGGTGATGGTCCTCGCGATGCGCGACCGAGGCGACCGCGTTGACGAAGGCCATGGTGTGGAAATAGTCGGTGAAGCGGAACTCCCTGTGGATCTCGCCGCTGTCCGCGCTCAGGCGCCAGTCCGGCAATTCCGTCAGCCAGGCGGCGACTTCGGCGTGCGACAGGCCCGCGTCCTTGCCCTTGCGCGGGATGCAATGCTGCGCGCGCAGCGATGGAAGTGTCGTTTCGATCATCGGTAGGCTCGCGTCGGAAGTTGATGCAACCTTGTTTGATGCAACCTTGATCGGAGGTGCGCAGAATGGCGTCGCATCGTTCCGGGGAAGGGCGGAATCCAGCATCGACGGATCCCGGCCTTCGCCGGGGTGACACCGGGCGTTCTGGGCGAATTATAGTTCCGGATGACGCGGGACGGATTCAGGACTAAACTGGTACGGTATTGTATCGGACATCCGTGTCCGGAGAAAAGCGGCCATCCGGGCCGCATCGTTATTTTGAGCGGACATCCGTATCCGCGAGCAAGAGCGGCCGTCCGGGCCGCACTCTTCGACAAGAGCATTCCATGATTTCGCTTTCCGCCAGCGCACAGGAACATTTCCGCAAGCTCATCGAACAGCAGGCGTTGCCCGGGCTCGGTATCCGCGTGCATGCGGTCGATGCGGGTACGCCGAAAGGTGACTGCCAGCTCGAGTTCTGCGAGCCCTCGGACCGCAATGGTAGCGAGTGGGAAGTCGAGTGCGAGGGATTCTCGCTCTACGTTGACGCGGACAGCGTGACGTTTCTCGATGGCGCGACGGTCGACTATGTGCGCTCGGCGACTGGCGGCGAGCTGACGATCCGTGCGCCGGCGCTGCGTGGCAGCGTGCCCGGCGAGGATGCGAGCGTGGTCGAACGCGTGCGCTACGTGATCGAATCCGAAATCAATCCGCAGCTCGCCTCGCATGGCGGCCGGGTTTCATTGCGCGAAGTGACCGCGGACGGCGTCGTCGTGCTGCAGTTCGGCGGTGGCTGCCACGGTTGCGGCATGGTCGACGCGACCCTGCGCGGCGGTGTCGAGCGGACCCTCAAGCAGCGCGTGGCGGAAGTGACCGGGGTCGCGGACGTCACCGATCATGCGACCGGCGGCACGCCGTACTACAAGCGCGCCGCCCACGGGTGAACCGGTAGGGTGGACCTTGGGCCACCGGCGATTGCCGCGACGGCGGTGGGCCAAGGCCCACCCTGCAAAGCTACTTGCTGCTTTCGTCAATCGCCCTGCACGCGATCGTGCAGGTCGGTCAGCTTGCTGCCGGGCAGGCTCGCGAAATACGCGGCCACGTTCTCGATGTCCGCGTCCGACAGCGTGGCCACGAATCCGATCATGATCGGATTCTTGCGGTCACCGCTCTTGTATTCGTGCAACGCGCGAGCCAGATAGTCGTGGTACTGGCCGGCGAGCCGCGGGTATTGCGGATCGGCGCCGGCATTGCCGTCGGCGCCGTGACAGGCCTGGCAGACCACGGCTTTCGCCTTGCCGGCCTCGATATCGCCCTTGGCCAACGCGGAAACGGAGAAAACGGCGAGCGTCGTGATCAACAGCGATGCTGGGAAGCGCTTCATCTCGTGACTGTCCTGGTCTGCCGGTCAGGGCGTGAGGCTGGAAACGTAGGTGGCGATATCGCGGATGTCCGCGTCGGACAGGCTCTCGCCTTGTGCGCGCATGGTCGGATGCGCGCGTTCGCCTTTCTTGTATTCGTTCAGCGCCGCGACCAGGTACTCGTAGTTCTGCCCGCCGATCTTCGGCACGTGATAGTTCGGGTATGCATTCTTCCAGCCGACGATGCCGTGGCAACCGGCGCAGGTATAGACCTTGGTCTTGCCGGCGTCGGCGTCGCCTTTCCCGGCGGCGAAGCAGGGCACGGCAGTGATCAACAGGGCAACGGCAAGCAGGGGCGCTCGGGTCATTTTTTGTTCCGGGGCGGCGAAGGGTGAACTTCTCGGGCGTCAAGCCGACGAATTATAGCCGCCCTCACGGCTTGACGACCACCGCCGGCCGTGTGCCGGCACATCGACGCACCGATGTGCCGGTCGCAAACATCGGTATCGCGACAATTTGCCGCAACGCTTTCGGGAGACCCCGCATCGAATATCGAAGGGATCGCGTGACTACCGGCTCACGACACCGGATGCGGATGCGGCGACGATAGGACCAGCGCCACCACACGCGCCGGTCGCTACCCATCGCCGCAGTCCACCCTCGCCACCGGCCCTTTCGGGCTATTGCACTTATCTAGTGATGTAGTTTAGTATAACACCTAGATCGTCTTCCTCAGGCCGACCTCCATGTCCCGAATCCTTGCCACCCCTGTCCTCACGCGGGCGCTGCGTCATGCCCGTATTCCCGCGTTCGTTGCGGCGCTCGCGCTGATCGCCGGCTGCAGCGGCGACAACGCGCCAGGCAAGGATGCGAATGCGAGCCAGGCCTCGATTCCGGTCGAGGTCGCATCGGCCTCGCACCAGGCGATCACCGCGAACTATTCCGGCACGGCGACGCTCGAGGCCGTCGGCGATGCGCAGGTCGTCTCGAAGACGACCGGCATCGTGCTCAAGCTGCTGGTCGAGGAGGGCATGCATGTGCGACAAGGACAGGTGCTCGCGATGCTCGACGACGATCTCGCGCGCAACAAGCTGGCCCAGGCGGCGGCGACGCTGAAGAAGGCCGAGGCCGCATTCGACAAGGCCGAAAAGGGCTTCGCGCTGAAGATCACGCCGCGCGCGGACTACGACCGCGACAAGTACGACCTCGAGAACCAGCGCGCGGTGGTCGCCGGCGCCCAGCTCGACGTTTCCTACACGCGCATCGTCGCGCCGATCTCCGGCGTGATCGCGAAGCGTTCGATCAAGCTCGGCAATCTCGTGCAGACGAACCAGAACCTGTTCGAGATCGTCGACATGGATCCGCTGCAGGCCGTGCTCAACGTACCCGAACGCGACCTCGGCACGCTGAAAGCCGGCCAGCCGGTGCGGATGCAGGTCGATGCGCTCGCCGGCAGGACGTTCGAGGGCACGATCGCGCGCATCGCGCCGGTCGTCGATGCGGCGAGCGGCACGTTCCGCGCAACCTGCGAATTCCGCGATTCGACCGCGACCCTGAAACCCGGCATGTTCGGCCGCATCGACGTCGCCTACGACCAGCGTCATGACGCGCTGGTCGTGCCGCGCGCGGCGATCGTGGAAGAGGATGGCGAGAGCTCGGTGTTCGTGATCGAACCCGCGCCGCCGAAACCGGCGACGGCGGCGGCAGCCAAGGGCAAGTCCGGCGAAGCCGTCGCCGCGGAACGCGCCAAGCCGGCGCTGCCGGGTTTCGTCGCCAAGCGCCGTCTGGTCAAGACCGGCTACGCCGAGGGCGACCGCATCGAGATCCGTGATGGCCTCGCCAACGGCGAGCGCGTGATCACGATCGGCCGCAACGCGGTGCGCGACGGTACCGAGGTGCAGGTGCTCGACAACACTCCGACCGCAGTGGCGACCGTGGCGGCCGGGAAGAAGCCGTGAATCTGCCCGAGCTGGCAACGCGCCGGCGCGTGACCGTCGGCATGCTGACCCTGACCTTGGTGCTGTTCGGCCTGATCGGACTCACCGGCCTCAAGGTCAACCTGCTGCCGGATCTTTCCTATCCGACCCTGACCGTGCGCACCGACTACGAGGGCGCCGCGCCGCTGGAGATCGAAAACCTGATCAGCCAGCCGGTCGAGGAAGCGGTCGGCGTGGTCAAGAACGTGCGCAAGGTGCATTCGGTGTCGCGCACCGGACAATCCGATGTCGTACTCGAGTTCTCCTGGGGCACCGACATGGACATGGCCAGCCTCGAGGTGCGCGACAAGCTGGACACCGTGCAGCTGCCGCTCGAGGCGAAGAAGCCGCTGCTGCTGCGCTTCAACCCGTCGACCGATCCGATCATGCGCCTCGGTCTCAGCGCCGCCGGCGGCAAGCAGGCCGGCGAGGCCCAGCTCAAGCAGCTGCGCCGGTTCGCCGACGACGACCTCAAGAAGCGCCTCGAACCGGTCGCCGGCGTCGCCGCGGTCAAGGTCGGCGGCGGCCTCGAAGACGAGATCGACGTCGCGATCGACCAGCAGAAGCTGGCGCGCCTCGGCATCGACATCAACGACGTCATCACGCGCCTCAAGAACGAGAACATCAACGCGTCCGGTGGACGCATCGACGAGGGCAGCCAACGCTACCTCGTGCGCACGGTCAACCAGTTCAAGACGCTCGACGAGATGCGCGAGCTGCTGATCAAGATCGACGGCGGCGTGCCGGTTCGCCTCAAGGACATCGCCGACGTGCGCCAGGGCTTCAAGGAGCGCGAGGGCATCGTGCGCATCGACGGGCGCGAGGCGATCGAGCTGGCGATCTACAAGGAAGGCGACGGCAACACCGTGAGCGTCGCGTCCGCGGTCAGGGCGCAGCTCGACAAGCTCAAGGACACCCTGCCGACCGGCGCGACCCTGAGCACGATCGAGGACCAGTCGGTATTCATCCAGAATGCGCTGGGCGAAGTCAAGTTCGACGCGTTGCTCGGCGGCGTGCTGGCGATCCTGATCATCTTCTTCTTCCTCGGCGACGCGTGGAGCACGTTCATCATCTCGCTGTCGCTGCCGGTGTCGCTGATCGCGACGTTCTTCTTCATGGACCAGTTGCACCTGTCGCTGAACGTGATGTCGCTCGGCGGCCTCGCGCTCGCGACCGGCATGGTCGTCGACGACTCGATCGTGGTGCTCGAGAACATCGCGCGATTGCGCGAGAAGGGCGCATCGATCCTCGAGGCCGCTGTGCGCGGCACCGCGGAAGTCGGCATGGCGGTGACCGCGTCGACGCTGACCACGGTCGCGGTGTTCTTTCCGCTGGTGTTCGTGCAGGGCGTCGCCGGCCAGCTGTTCCGCGACCAGGCGCTGACGATCACGTTCGCGATGCTGATCTCGCTGGTCGTGTCGATGAGCCTGATCCCGATGCTGGCTTCGCTGAAGGGGCGCTCGCCGCTCGCGTATCGCGACGAACCGGCACGCGTATCGCGGCCGCTGCCGCGCAACCGCCTGCTGCGCGGCCTGGTCAGGGGCGGGCGCGCGTTCTCCGGCGTCGTGTTCCATTTGCTGCCGCGCGCATGCGCGTGGCTCGTCGCGTCCGGCTCGCGCGTGTTCGGCAATGCGCTTGGTCGCGGCCTGCGCTTCGCGGGTCGCGGCCTGACCTCGCCCTACGATCGCGCGGCCGCGTTCTACCACCGCTCGCTGCCGAAGGCGCTCGCGCATCCATGGCGCGTGCTCGGCTTCGCGGCGGCGGCGCTGGTCGCGGCGCTCGCGCTGGTGCCGACGCTCGGCCTGGACCTGATCCCGCAGCTCGCCCAGGGTCGGTTCGACATGACGGTCACGCTGCCGCCGGGCACGCCGCTGGCCGAGACCGACAAGCTGGTCGACGAGATTTCCGCGGCGCACGCGAAGGATCCCGGCGTCGAGTCGATCTATGGAGTCGCCGGCGCCGGCACCCGCCTCGATGCGAATCCGACCGAGTCGGGCGAGAACATCGCGCGGCTTTCGATCGCGCTCAAGAACGGCGGCAGCCGTGCGATCGAGGCAGCCGAGATCGAACGCCTGCGCGCCAGCATGACGCGCGCCGATGCGAGCGTGAAATTCGCGCGCCCGCAGCTGTTCAGTTTCTCGGCGCCGCTGGAGATCGAGATCCGCGGCTACGAACTCGACGCACTGGCCAAGGGCGGCCAGCGCCTGGCCGAGCTCATGAAGGCGTCGCCGCGCTTCGCCGACGTGAAATCCACGGTCGAGAGCGGCTACCCGGAAATCCAGATCCGCTTCGATCAGGATCGCGCCGCCGCGCTCGGCCTGACCACGCGCGATGTCGCCGATCGCGTCGTGCGCAAGGTCAAGGGCGAGGTGGCGACGCGCTACGATTTCCGCGACCGCAAGATCGACGTGCTGGTGCGCGCGCGTTCCTCGGATCGTGGCAGCGTCGACGACATCCGCAACCTGGTGGTCGGCTACGTCGCTGCGAAGGGAGCGTCAGCCACGCCAGGCACGGCGTCCGCGGGCGCCACCATCGGCGCGTCCACGACGCTCAGCGACAAGGCGCAATCGCCGGCCGACACACCGATCCGCCTCGCCGCGGTCGCCGACGTACTGTCCACCGAGGGGCCGAGCGAAATCCATCGCATCAGCCAGGAGCGAGTCGCGATCGTGTCGTCGAACCTGCGTTACGGCGATCTCGCCAGCGCGGTGGCGGAAGTCAGGAACATCGTCGCCAAGCACCCGCTCGCCGCCGGCGTCAAGGTGCGCATCGGCGGCCAGAGCGAGGAACTCGACGCGTCGGTGGACTCGCTGATGTTCGCGCTCGGGCTGGCGATTTTCCTGGTCTACCTGGTCATGGCATCGCAGTTCGAATCGCTGCTGCACCCGTTCGTGATCATGTTCTCGATCCCGCTCGCGGCGGTCGGTGCGGTGCTCGCGCTGAAGCTCAGCGGGTCGGCGATCTCGGTCGTCGTGTTCATCGGCCTGATCATGCTGGTCGGCATCGTGGTCAAGAACGCGATCGTGCTGATCGATCGCGTGAATCAGCTGCGCGAGGCCGGCGTGCCGAAGCGCGAAGCGCTCGCGCAGGGCGCGGAGGCGCGCCTGCGCCCGATCGTCATGACGACGCTGTGCACCCTGATCGGCTTCGCGCCGCTCGCGATCGGCGTCGGTGAAGGCGCCGAGGTGCGCGCACCGATGGCGCTCACGGTCATCGGCGGACTCGCGGTATCGACGCTGCTGACCCTGGTCGTGATACCGGTCGTGTACGACCTGCTCGACCGCCGCGGGGACGCCTGGTATCTCGCGCGCGCCCGACGTACTTCTGCGATCGTCTCTGATCGCGAAGATGGCGCCGCTGCAGTGGAGCTACCGGCGTGACGCTCGCCGAACTCAGCCTGAAGCGTCCGGTCACCGCGATCATGTTCTTCGTGTCGATGGTCGTGATCGGCCTGATCGCCGGGTTCCGCCTGCCGCTCGAGCAGTTTCCGGCGATCGATGCGCCGTTCCTGTTCGTGCAGATTCCGTATCCGGGCTCGACGCCGGGCGAGATCGAACGCACGATCACGCGACCCGTCGAGGAGGCGCTGGCGACTCTGCCCGGCATCAAGCGCATGAACTCGACCTCTGACGGCGAATCCGCGCAGATCTTCATCGAGTTCAAGTGGGGCCAGAGCGTCGGCATCAAGGCGGTGCAGGCGCGCGAGAAGATCGACGCGATCCGCGCCGACCTGCCATCGGACCTGCAGCGCTATTTCGTCAAGAAGTTCTCGACCTCGGACGATCCGGTACTGCAGCTGCGCATCGCCAACAACGGCGGCGACCTGTCCAACGCGTACGAGCTGATCGAGCGTGAGATCAAGCGCCCGCTGGAGCGCATTCCGGGCGTCGCCAACGTGGATATTTCCGGTATCGGCAAGCCGGAGGTGCAGATCGAGCTGTCCTCGGACCGGCTCAGTGCGCACAACATCAATCTCAACGACCTTTACCAGAAACTGTCGAACGCGAACTTCGCGCTTTCGGCCGGCCAGGTCAGCGCAGGCGGCACGCGCTTCCGCGTGCAGCCGCAGGGCCAGTGGCGCAGCCTCGACGACATCCGCGCGATACCGCTCGACGCGAAAGGACTCAAGCTCGGCGACATCGGGACCGTGGGCCTGCGCCCGGCTCGCGTCGACTTCGCACGCCGCCTCGACGGAAAAGCTGCGGTCGGCGTCGATATCTACCGCGAGCGCAACGCGAATCTCGTCGACGTCGGCACCGCGGTGATGGCCGAGGTCAAGCGCATCCAGTCCTCGCCGGAACTCGGCGGCATCCAGGTCTTCGCGATGCAGAGCCAGGCCGACAGCGTGACCGGCAGCCTGGGCGCGCTCGGCCGCGCGGGACTCGAAGGCACCTTGCTCTCGGTGCTGGTGTTGTTCTTCTTCCTGCGCGACTGGCCATCCACGCTGATGGTCTCGCTGGCGATCCCGATCTGCTTCGTGATGACGCTCGGCTGCATGTACTTCTTTGGCATCAGCCTCAACGTGCTGTCGATGATGGGTCTGCTGCTCGCCGTCGGCATGCTCGTCGACAACGCGGTCGTCGTCGTCGAAAGCATCTACCAGTATCGCGAGAAGCAGCCCGACAAGCCGTGGTATTGCGCGGTCCAGGGCACCCAGGTGGTCGGTGTCGCGATCGCCGCCGGCACCTTGTCCAGCGTCGTCGTGTTCCTGCCCAACATCTTCGGCGAGGCGAACGACATCTCGATCTTCCTCGCCCAGGTCGCGATCGCGATGTCGATCGCGCATCTGGCTTCGTGGCTGGTCGCGGTCAGCCTGGTGCCGATGCTCGCGTCGAAGCTGCCGCCGCCGAAGTTCCTCGGCCGCGAGACCTCGATCACGCGGCTGCGCGAACGCTACGGACGCGTCGTCGACTGGACCCTGCGCCACCGGCGCCTGACCGTGCTCGGCATCTTCCTGCTGATGGCGGCGAGCGTGGTGCCGATCACGCACACCAAGATGGACATGTTCAATTCGGGCGAATCGCGCCAGCTGCGCCTGTCCTGGCAGTTGAACGCGAACTACCGCCTGCAGGATCTCAAGCCCTCGGTGATCAAGGTCGAGAAATTCCTCGACGACAATCGCGACCGCTTCGAAATCAAGTCGGTCTACACCTGGTACGCCGAGCAGGG
>JBIODY010000018.1:0-14663 GCA_044445505.1 Lysobacterales bacterium | reverse complement strand
CGGCGAATACGTCGGCGGCTACAGCGATTGGCAACGCCAGTCGGCCGCCGCCGCGGCCGTACGCAAGACACTCGAACGCGCGGCGGCGCCGACAGCAGCGTCCGTGCAACCAGCGTCAGCACCCGCAAAGCGCAAGCTCAACTACAAGGATGCGCGCGAACTCGAAGCGCTGCCGCAGAAGATCGAGACGCTGGAAACGCGTATCGCCGTGCTCGGCGCGAAGATGCAGGAACCGACGTTCTACCAGCAAGAAGGCGCCGCGATCGTTGCGTCCAACAACGAGCTGGCGGCGTTGCAGATCGAGCTGGATGCTGCGTATGCGCGGTGGCAGGAGTTGGATGCAGGGTAGGGCCGGTTCGCTGACTGGATGGCCACGATTACGGTTCCGACCAGTACACATCGCGCGACGATATCGAACAATCAGACCATCGCCTTTGGACGACATTCGATCCAAGGCGGACGTTCAAAGAAAAGAAGTCGGGAATCTCCAGACTCGCTGCTGGATGTGGGCGCGCGATCATCGCCGCCTGCTCTTGCCGGGCCAAGCAAGCCGCCCATCCAAAGGCTCAAGCAACGCATCTTCCTCATTGCGATGTCGGCCAAGTGATAGGTGCGCTACCAAAGCGTCTACTTCGTCTTGATCTTCGCAGCACAATAATGCCCATGTCTGATCATAGTCTCGTGCGTGGACGCTCGATTCGACGGCGCGGGAATCGTGGGACTGAAACCCGCGACGTCGTGACCTCCGCGCGCCGTGATAGCCGGTGACGGGTTACGGCGCCGCTCCGTCAAACCCATCCGCGAAAATCGCGTCGCCGGGACCTCTCGTGAAGAAATACGCCGAGCCTGGCATCGTGGACTCCGGCGAGAACCACAGCCACGAGCCGACCAGCGCCGTGTTTCCGTCCAGTGTCACCGGCAAGCCGAACTGATCGCCCGGACCGCCGTCGCTCGCCACGAATTTTTGCGACTGGACGAACACGCCATCGGTTGCGCCGAACGCATAGACGGAGCCCTGATTTCCGTTGCCGTCCGCGCCGATCAGTGCGGTCGTGCCCTGGAGCGCGACCGAGTGGCCGAATTTGTCGCCCGGTGCACCGTCGTCGGAGACGAGTTCCTGAGTCTGGGTCCAGGTGCCGCCCGATTCGGTGAAGATGTACGCCGCACCTTGCGTGTCGTTGCCGCCGGGATTCGCACCCCATGAACCGACCAGGAGGGTCGAGCCCGACAGCGCGGTCGCATAGCCGAAGTAGGTGTTGCTGGCACCGTCGGATGCGACGAGTTTCTGGCTCTGGCTCCACGTGCCGTTCGTTTCGCCGAACACGTACGCTGCGCCCTGGTAGCCGTTGTTCGCGTACGCGCCGATCACCGCCGTCGCACCGTCGAACGCAATCGAGTAGCCGAAGATGTCGCCGATCCCGCCGTCGCTCGCGACGAGCTTCTGCCCTTGCGTCCAGGTGCCGCCCGATTCGGTGAAGACGTAGACCGCGCCTTGAAACCCGTTGCTGCCGACCGTGGCGCCGTCGGCGCCGATGAGCGCAGTCGTGCCGCTGAATCCGATCGAGTAGCCGAAATTGTCGTTGCCTTGTCCGTCGTCGGCGGTGAGCTTTTGCGTTTGGCTCCAGCTTCCGTCCGTCAACGTGAACACGTAGACCGCGCCCGTCGACGGGTTGCCGTTGACCGTCGCCGCGTACGCACCGATGAATGCGGTCGTGCCGTCGAACACGATCGAATGGCCGAACGTGTCGAATGCCTGGCCGTCGCTCGCGACGAGCTTCTGCGTTCGGGTCCACGTGCCGCCGGACTCCTCGAACACGTACACCGCGCCCTGAGCTTCGTTGCCGCCGATCTGGGCCTGCTGCGCGCCGATCATCGCAGTCGTGCCGTGCAGCGCGACGGCGTAGCCGAACTCGGGATCGAAGGCGGGGTCGGCCTCGGTGACTTCCTGCGTCTCGGTCCATTGATCGGTTCCGAGCGTCCGATGAATGGCGTTGCGCAGCCCGGCCGGAACTCCGGTCGTCCAGGCCGCGGGTTTCGCCGGAGCGGCGGCGTGCAGAGGGATCGCAGGCGCCAGAAGGATCAGGCAGGCCAGAAACGATAGATTCCGCAGGACGCGCGGACGTGAAGCGGAAGCGAAGCCGTTCATACTGGATCTTTACCTCATGGTTGCGAAGCCGCGGAGTAGCCGGAAATCGTCGATCGATCCCTCAGCGGTGTGGCCACGGATGCTGAAGCCGCCACTGAATCGAAGTGACGACGGCGATCCCGAGTATCCGCAACGGCCGCGTACGGGTTCAATAGCGTGACGTGACCGGTTCACGTCATGACGAATGTACGTCAGCGCTCCACTGCGCGTTGCTCGGGCAGCGACCAATGCCGCGCCGCCAGCCAGCCCAGCTGGAAGCGCGTCTGCGCATCGAGGCGATGCATGATGTCGGTGATCCGTCGCGTCAACGTGCTCGCGGAAATGCCGAGCTCATACGCAATCGCCTTGTCGTTGAGCCCGGCCGCCAGTAACGGCATCAGATGTTCGGCTTCCGCCGGCAGACGGGTCCCGGGTTCCCCGGTCTCCAATAGTCCCGCCTGCGTGACCGCGATCGGCGCGGCACGCTCCCACAGAATCTCGAACATCGAATACAGCGCATCGAGCAACGCCGACGAGCGGACCAGCAGCGAGGGACTGTTGGGACGTTCCAGGTTGAGCGGGATCAGCGCGATGTTGCGGTCGGCCATCACCATCTTGAAAGGCAATTCGGAGACCACGCGCACTTCCTCGCCGGCCTCCATGTCCGCCCGGATTCGCGCAACCACGCCGGGAATCGCAAGAAATGCCTGATCGGCGATGCTCCGGTAGCGGACTCCGCGCGCAATGGCGTCGACCTGTGTCGCGCTCGGCTGCTCGGGTCCCGCAATGAGGATGGGGGGCCGCGCCAGGAAGATCAGTTCGTGCCGCGCGGCATGTTGTATCTGTTCGAAGACATGTCGCTCCGCTTCATGCGTGGTGATCAGTTCGATCATCTGCTGGCGCATGCCAGCACCCTCGGTGGCGCGCTGCTGCAATCGTTGTATGTCCGCGCGTGCGCGACGCAACTCATCCTCGCGCCGCGACAGGATGGCTTCAATCGCAATATCCGGCGAGGCCGGAACGAAACGCCGTGGCTCGCCGGCGGCGAAGGTGACCAGCCCCATGACCTGCAACGCATCAAGCAGGCGCTGCACCTTGCGCGTCGGCCACGCGAGCGCCGACGAGAGCTCGGCCAGAGTCGCCTCCGGATGGTCAAGCAGTGCGACGTAGGCGCATTCCTCAGGCGCGCTGATACCCAGCGATTCCAAGGGCCGATCTGTCACGCCATAGCTGGATGCGGCATTCATCCGGAAGCTCCTCGTTTGCAGCCTGCAGGTTGCCCGAATCAACGGACGTTTGGCACTTTGATTTCCCGGGCCCATCGTTGACCGCGGGTACCCAAGATCCCATGGCGACTTCCGGGAGAGGCGCAAACGGATCCTGCGTGGCACCCGTGGCCCGGGCGCCAGGTTCGAAGCAGATCACCGCACTGCGCTCAAGCGTTTTTTGGAAATCAGGATTCCCTGGAGTTGCAAAGCCCGCGGGCGGGTCGCCCACACTGTGGGCTCCTGCAACAGCTCCGTAGGAGCGCACCCTGTGCGCGATCGTGGTGCAGTGAATCGCGATGGCATCGCCCACCGAGCCTACCCCGGACTTGATCCGGGGGTGGCTCCTACATTGAGATCGACGATGCGCCTGGGCCGATCAATCGTCATCCGACGTTTGCACGGCGGGAACTGCCACTGGCGCGGGCAAGGCCGCCGTTGCCGGAAGCGCGGCGGTCGCGTGCACCGCTGCCGGCGCGGCAAGCGGTGCCGAAGGTGGCGAAGGTGGCGACGGAGGGGTCGGCACCGACGCGGGTGCCCCGGGCGCTGGCGGCATGGCGGGCGTCGCCGGCATCGGTGGCGGGGGTGGCATGGGCGGCATCGGCGGCATGCTGAAGATCGACTTGAACTCGGGCGCCTTCACGTTCAACGCGAGCGTCTTGCGATCACGCATCAGCTTGACCGCGATTTCCTTGCCGGCGGGTTGATCGCGCAGGGCGCGCATCACGTCCTCAGGACGCGTCACCGGTTCGTCGGCGACGCGGGTGATCACGTCGCCGGCGCGCAGGCCGGGCAGCGAATCGGTATCGGTCGAGAGCACCAGCGCACCGCTGTTCGTGCCGAAGTAGCGGCCGAGGTCGGCGTCGACCGGCGCGAGATTGATGCCCCACCACGGCATGCCGTGGTGCACCGCGCGACGCGCTTCTTCGACCGCCTCGCGCACTTGCTTGCTGTTGACGCGCGCGACTTCGCTGTGCGCCCGTTCGACTTCGGCGCGGATACGGTCCTGGTCGACATGCACGCGCTGCGCTTCCTGCGTCGCGCGCTGCACGTCGGCGCGGATGCGCTCGTTGAAATCCTTCGGCAGGAACGGATGCTCGGGATCCTCGTTCATCAGCGCCGGCCAGTTCCATGCCTCGCGGCGCTGGGCTTCGATCGTCACGACACCCTTCTGCGCACCGCGCCGGTAGCCGATGCTGACGCTCTGGCTTTCCTTGAGGTTGGCAAGACGCTCACGCGCGCTCGCCAGCGACGCGGCAGCCGTCGCGGCGGCAATCGGGTGCTGGTCGATCGCGGTGATCACGTCGCCGTCGTGCAGGCCGGCACGCGCCGCAGGGCCGTCCGGGGTGACCGCGCTGATGCGCGCGCCGTCCTTGTCGCTGGCGAGCACGACGCCGATCATCGCGCGGTCGGGCTGGCCGATGTAGCGGTACGCGTAGGCGCGCGGGCCGACATCGCCGAGCTGGGTCGAAAGATCCGCCATGCGGCTGGAAAGCGCCTGCATCTGGGTGCGCAGTTCGGTGAGTTCTTCGCGCGCGGCAGCCATCTTCCCGGCGCTGGCCGGATCGGTGCGGGCCTCGGCGTGTGCGTCCGCGTGGGCTTCGGCATGGACGTCAACGGCCGGATTGGCCTTTGGCGTCGCATCCGCGGCGATTGCGCCGTGGGCGGCGAAGACCAGGGCGCTGAACAAGAGGGTGTGTTTCATCGGAATGCCTTCAGTTGATGCGGTTGAGCGACGCGTTCGCCTCGCGGGACGGGTCGGTGTCGTTGGCGGCAATCGCATAGGCGCTGCCGCGGATGGTGGCGAGGTCTTCGAGCAGGGCGACGCGCTGGCGCCACAATGGCAATGCTTCGTTGCGGTCGTGGGCGGCGCCGAGTTGCACGTCGATGAGACCGATCAGGTCTTCGACTTCGACGGCGGCCATCAGGTCGCGGCTGTCCTGCGGCGCGCGCGCGGCGACCGCGGCGATCCAGCGTTCCAGCGTCTGTGAACGCCGGTGCAGGGTATCGAGTTCGTCCGGATTGGCGGGTTTGCCGTCGCTCGCGTTTGCCGGATTCGGCAGCCGCGTCGCGGTTGTCGTCGTATCGGCGATCGCCGATGTCGCTTCGGATGGACCGTGCTGCAAGGTGCCGCGTGGCAGCAGCAACGCCAGGGCGAGGCCGGCGGCGAGTGCGGCCGGGAGAAATTGCATGATGCGAGAGCCCGTCGACTTCCTGGCCGCATGCGACGCGTGCGCCTTCGGCGCGCCCCCTTCCGCGTTACGCGCCGCTCCTGCGGCACGCCCTTCGGGCCGGCTTCGCCGCCGTTCGCTTCGGCATCCTGCCTCCGCAGTCGGCACCTTCCCCCGCTTCGCAGGGGAAGGAATAGCAGGATGGCGTTCCTGAAGCGTGCGCGCGAGATCGGGCCACAGGTCCGGCTGCGGCGCTTCATCGGGCAGTGCACGCAGCGCCGCGGCGAGCGGGCTGTCCGGATCCATCATCAATGTGCCGTCGCGGTCAGACATGGCGCGGCCTCCTGCGTGTGGTCAAGCGTGGGTTCGAGCAAGGCGCGCAGGCGGATGCTGCCGCGCGCGACCTGGGATTTGGAAAAACTCACCGACTTGCCGGTCATCGTGGCGATTTCCTGGTGCGTGTACTCCTCGACGTGATACAGCCAGAGCACGCTGCGGGTCAGCGCCGGCAAGCGGGCCAGCGCGGACTCGAGATGCTTCGCATCGGCCAGCGCCCCCGGCGACGGTCCGCCGCCGGGGGTATCGTCGTCGCCGGGCAGTTCTTCGAATGCGATCGCGCGTTCGCGGCGCAAGCGCATCAGTGCCTGGTTGACCACGATCTGGCGCAGCCAGCCCCAGAACGGGGAATCGCCGCGGAACTGCGCGATGCGTTCGAGCAGATGCAGCATCGCGTCATGCACGGCCTCGCGTGCGTGGTCCGGGTTGCCGAGCATGCGCAGCGCGAGCGTGTACGCGGGACGTTCGAACGTGCGATAGATCGTCTCGAGCGCCGCGGTCTCGCCGCGGCGCGCGCGGGCGAGGACGGTATCGGGGACGTCGATCTGGAAACTGGCGGCGCTCACGGGAATATCGGATGCGGGTCGGTGAGGTTTGGTCGCAGATCGATCCATTGTGCAACCGGCGGGTTGTCCGCGCGCTGTCCGCCGCCGCTTCGGACACTGTCCGCGTTCACGCGCACAGGCGATTTGCCGTTTCATATCATGGCCTTGCGGTCTGGCATGCTCGTTGCTGAGTCAGGCGCAACGAATAACCATGCCGCAAGGAGTCCTTCATCCCATGATCCGCGACACCTCGGCAACGGACCGCCAGTTGACTCCGCAGAAGAACCGCAGGAAGCAGATCGTGTGGATCGGCATCGGTGCAGCCGTGCTCCTTGTCGTGCTCGCCGGCGTGCCCACGATCGCGCGCCTGATGTCGGCGGATTCCTCGGCGAGTGCGGCGCGACTGCGCATCGCCGAGGTCAAGCGTGGCACCTTGACCCGCGACGTGTCGGTGCAGGGTCGGGTCGTCGCCGCGGTCAGCCCGACCTTGTACGCGCGCAGCGCGGGCACGGTGACGCTGGACGTCCATGCCGGCGACAAGGTGAAGAAGGGCGATGTGCTCGCCGAAATCGATTCGCCCGAACTGACCAACAAGCTGAAGCAGGAGCAGGCGACGCTGGACAGCCTCGGGCTGGACGTCGAACGCGCCGGCATCGACAACCGCAAGGCGCAGGCAGCGGCGCAGATGGCGTACGAGCAGGCGGTGATCGACCGCCAGACCGCCGAGCGCGAGGTCGAGCGCAACCAGAAGGCATTCAGCCTCGGCGCCCAGCCCGAGATGACCGTACTGCGCGCGAAGGACGCGCTCGCCAAGGCGAAGCTCAGCGAGGTCAATGCGCAGCGCAACGTGCGGCTCGACCGCGACAGCCTCGCGTTTGAACTCAAGACCAAGCGCTTTGCGCTGGACCGGCAGAAACTGCTGGTCGAGGATCTCAGCCGCCAGGTCGACGAGCTGAAGATGCGCTCGCCGGTCGACGGCCAGGTCGGGCAACTCGTCGTGCAACAACGCGCGAACGTCGCCGCGAACGCGCCGATCCTCAGCGTCGTCGACCTCTCCGCGCTCGAGGTCGAGGTGCAGGTGCCGGAAGTGTTCGCGCACGACCTCGCGCCGGGCATGGCCGCGGAAATCCAGGATGGTGGCGAGAAATACAGCGGGCAGGTCAGCGCGATCTCGCCCGAAGTGCTGAACGGCCAGGTCACCGGTCGCGTGCGCTTCGGCGACAGCAAGCCGGCCGGCCTGCGCCAGAACCAGCAACTGACCACGCGCATCCTGATGGACGAACACCCGAACGTGCTGATCGTCGAACGCGGCCCGTTCGTCGACACCGGCGCCGGTCGCGTCGCCTATGTCGTGCGTGGCAGCACCGCCTGGCGCACGCCGATCCAGGTCGGCGCGACCAGCCTCAATTCGGTCGAGATCGTCAGCGGCGTCAAGGAAGGTGACCGCATCGTGATTTCGGGCACGGACGAATTTAAAGGCGCGCAGCGGGTCGCGTTGAACTAGCCCTGCCTGTGAAAAGATCGATGGACTGGCATGGCATCAAATTTTTCCTTCCCCTGCGAAGCGGGGGAAGGTGCCGCAGGCGGATGGGGGCGCTCTTGATCCTGTTTTTGCACGGCGAAAAGCGCCCCCTTCAGCCCTTCGGGCAGCTTCCCCCGCTGCGCAGGGGAAGCGAAAGCACAAATCTCGGCCCTCAGTTCTCAGCTCTCAAAAAGGTTACGCCATGCTCAAGATGACCCACTTGCAAAAGGTCTACCGCACGCACCTGATCGAGACCTACGCGTTGCGCGATTTCTCGATCTCGGTACGCGAAGGCGAATTCGTCGCGGTGACCGGTCCATCGGGTTCCGGCAAGACGACCTTCCTCAACATCGCCGGCCTGCTCGAGGAGTTCACCGGCGGCGAATACCGGCTCGATGGCGTCGACGTGCATGGCCTCAACGACGACAAGCGCTCGCGCCTGCGCAACGAGAAGATCGGCTTCATCTTCCAGAGCTTCAACCTGATTCCTGATCTGAACCTGTTCGACAACGTCGATGTGCCGTTGCGCTACCGCGGTTTCGCGGCGGCGGATCGGAAGAAGCGCATCGAGGATTCGCTCGGCCGGGTCGGTCTCGCTTCGCGCATGAAGCACTACCCCTCGGAACTCTCCGGCGGACAGCAGCAGCGCGTCGCGATCGCGCGCGCGCTGGCCGGTTCGCCGCGGCTTCTGCTTGCGGACGAACCCACCGGCAATCTCGATTCGCTGATGGCGCGCGGCGTGCTGGAACTGATGGAGGAGATCAACCGCCAAGGCACCACGATCGTGATGGTCACCCACGATCCGGAGCTCGCCGCGCGCGCGCATCGCAACGTGCATGTGATCGACGGCCAGGTCACCGATTTCGACGACGAGCCGACGCTGCGCAGGCCCGAGCTGGACGACAGTGCGGTGGTGGCGGTTGCTTGAGATCTTCTGTCCTTCTCCCTCCCGGAGAAGGTGGCGCGTAGCGTCGGATGAGGGTTCGTCATTGCATCGATGCCGCACTCCCACCGAACCCTCACCCCAACCCCTCTCTCCCGGTGGGAGAGGGGCCAAAGATGGCGAAGGAACACTATGTTTGCTTACTACCTGCAACTCGGCCTGCGCAGCCTGCGGCGCAACCCGATCCTCACCGCGCTGATGGTGGTCGGCATCGCGCTCGGCATCGCGGCCAGCATGACCACGTTGACCGTGATGCACCTGATGGGCAGCGATCCGATTCCGTGGAAGAGCGACAAGCTGCACTACGTGCAACTCGACAACTGGAGCCCGGATCAGCCGTTCTTCGACGACGGACGGCCGCCGGATCAGGTCACCTACCGCGACGCCACGGCGCTGATGCAGGCCGCGAAGGCCGACAAGCAGGCCGCGATGTTCAAGTTGTCGTTGCCGGTCCAGCCCGCGAACAAGGATCTGAAGCCGTTCCGCGCGCTCGGTCGGGTCACCTATGCGGACTTCTTCGCGATGTTCGAGCCGCGCTTCAAGTACGGTGGCGCCTGGAACCACGACCAGGATGCGAGCCATGCGCGCATCGTCGTGCTCGGCAAGGATCTCAACGAGAAATTGTTCGGCGGTCAGGACAGCACCGGCAGGACCGTGCGCATGGACGGCATCGACTACAGCATCGTCGGCGTGCTCGACGACTGGAAACTGCGTTCGCGCTACTACGACCTGACCAACGGCGCGTTCACCGATCCGGACGAGTTCTTCATGCCGTTCACGACCGCAATCGACCTCAAGCAGCGCTCGACCGGAAACAACAGCTGCTGGAAGTCGCCCGGCGACGGTTGGGACGCGTACCTCGATTCCGACTGCGTGTGGATCCAGATGTGGGTGCAGCTCGATACGCCCGCGCGGCTCGCCGAATACAAGTCGTTCCTCGACAACTATGTCGGCGAGCAGAAGAAACTCGGCCGCTTCCAGCGCCCGCTCAACAATCGACTGCTGAACGTGAAAGAGTGGATGCGCGACCAGAAGGTCGTCTCGCGCGACGTCGAGGTACAGACCGGGCTCGCATTCGCGTTCCTCGTCGTCTGCCTGGTCAACACGGTCGGCCTGCTGCTGGCGAAGTTCACGCGCAAGTCCGGCGAGATCGGCCTGCGTCGCGCACTGGGTGCGAGCCGGCGCGAGGTGTTCACGCAGTTCCTGATCGAGTCGGGCGTGGTGGGTCTGAGCGGCGGCCTGCTCGGTCTCGGCCTGACCGGGCTTGGCCTGGTTGCGGTGCGCGCGCTGTATGCCGAGTACAAGACCGTCGCCCAGCTCGACTGGACGATGGTCGCGGCGACGATCCTGCTCGCGGTCGTTTCGGCCTTGCTGGCTGGACTCTATCCGACCTGGCGTGCATGCAGCGTGCAGCCTGCGGCGCAATTGAAGGTGTGAGCGAGCGACTCTCAAAATCGTCGTCGCCCCGGCGAAAGCCGGGGCCCAGCGCCTGAGCAAAGACACTGGATCCTGGCTTTCGCCGGGACGACGAAACAAGACTTCCGCGATTCCGGAGATAGAACATGGAAATCCGTCCCATCCTTTCCGCGCTGATGCGCAGCAAAGTGTCCATGATCCTGATCGGCCTGCAGGTCGCGCTGACGCTCGCGATCGTCTGCAACGCGCTGTTCATCATCGGCCAGCGTCTGGACCGCATGCATCGCCCGAGCGGCATGAACGAGACCGACACGTTCTGGTTCGGCAGCAGCGGCTTCGGCCAGGGCTTCGACGTGAAGGCCACCCTGCAGGCCGATCTGGCGCTGCTGCGGCAGATGCCCGGTGTGGCCGCAGCGACGACCACGAATTCGGTGCCGATGAGCGATGGTGGCTGGGGCTCCGGCATCAGCCTGCAACCGAAACAAAAGACCTCCACGGCGCAGACGACGTTCTACCTCGTCGATTCGCATGCCTTGGACACGTTCGGTGCGAAACTCGTTGCCGGACGCAATTTCAAGCCGGAGGAAATCATCTCGCGGAACTTCGGCGATCGGCTGCAGCCGCCGGTCATCATCGTCAGCAAGGCGCTCGCCGACAAGCTTTTTCCCGATGGCAACGCGCTCGGCAAATCGGTGTATCTCGATGAAGACCCGCCGACCAGCACGATTGTCGGCATCGTCGAACGCATGCAGGAGCCGTGGGTCGAGGACAAGGACATCGAGAACGCGGCGTTCATTCCCACTTACATGCCGTACGGAAATTCGACGCGTTATCTGGTGCGCGCCGAGCCGGGACGTCGCGACGAGGTCATGAAGGCGGTCGAGCAGAAGATGGCCGAAGCGAATCCGAGCCGCATCATCGGCAAGGTGCGCAGCATCGAGGACGTGCGCCGCGACGCCTATGCGGGCGACCGTGCGATGGCGATCATCCTCGGCGCGGTGATCTTCGCGCTGCTCGGCGTGACCGCGCTCGGCATCGTCGGCATGGCGAGTTTCTGGGTCGCCCAGCGCACCCGCCAGATCGGCACGCGGCGCGCGCTCGGTGCGACGAAGTTCGATATCCTGCGCTACTTCCAGACCGAGAACTTCATCATCACCACGCTCGGCCTGCTCGCCGGCGGGATTCTCGCCTACGCCTTCAGCCTGTGGCTGATGCAGAATTACCAGGCGCCGCGCTTGCCGTGGTACTACGTGCCGGTCGGCTTCGTGTGTCTGTGGCTGCTCGGCCAGCTCGCGGTACTCGGTCCCGCGCTGCGCGCCTCGCGGGTGCCGCCGGCAGTGGCGACGCGCAGCGTGTGAGGCGCGCGCCGCGCAGCGGGCCACGAACGAGCCAGCGGACAGGATGTCCGACAGTTCGATGTGAATGAACAAACCGGCACTTCCGGCCTACTGACGCCGCATCGGAGCGCCGTGGATAATGGCACTCCGATTCCACCCATCGTTCCCGGAGCTCCCGTGCAGCGCAATTTCCTGAAACCGGTAATTTCCCTCACTGCGGCAATCGCGATTGGCGCGCTACAGCTTGCGCATGCCGGTGACGATGTCGCGACACGCGTCAGGGCACTGAACGGCCTGCTCGCGGACCAGTGGCAATACCAGTTGAAGGAATCGCCGGAGTTCGCGACGATCCTGGGCGATCTTCGCTACAACGATCGCTGGAGGGATTTCTCGATCGCGCACGCAAGGCAGCAGCGCAAGGATGCCGAAGCATCCCTCAAGCGGTTCGAGGCGATCGACACCAGCGGGTTTTCCGATACCGACAAGCTCAACCAGCAGCTCATGGTGCGCCAGCTCAAGGACCGCCTGCGCTCGTTCGAGCTCAAGTTGAACGAGATGCCGCTGGACCAGATGGGCGGCGCACATCTGCGGCTCGCCGGGTTCGTCAGCTCGATTCCGTTCAAGACCACCAGGGAATACGACGACTACCTCGCGCGCCTGCGCAAGGTGCCGGCGCTGTTCGCACAGGTCACCGAAGTTGCGAGACAGGGTGAGCGCGACGGCATGATGCCGCCGAAATACCTGCTCGAAAGAGTCGTCGTGCAGATCGACAGCATTGCCCGGCCGGCCGGCGCCGACAGCGTGTTCGCCGAGCCGCTCAAGCATTTCCCGGACGGCGTGTCCGAAGCCGATCGCAAGCGCCTGCGCGACGCGATCCTTGCCGCGATCGACAAGGATGTCCGCCCTGCCTACCGCAGACTCGGCGAGTTCGTCGCGAAGGATTACGCGCCGCACGGCCGCCCGGAACCGGGTGCGTGGAGCCTGCCGAATGGCGAGGTGATCTACCGTTTCGACGTCGAACACATGACGACGACCGAGAAGACACCCGCGGAGATCCACGCGCTGGGTCTGGCCGAAGTCGAGCGCATCGAAGGCGAGATGACCAAGATCGCCAAATCGCAAGGCTTTTCAGACCTGGCCGGCTTCCGTGCCTCGCTGAAGACCAATCCGAAGACGCACGCGACCTCGCGCGAGGACATCCTCGACCGCTATCGCGGTTTCCTCGTGCAGATGCAACCGGAGTTGCCGAAGCTGTTCGGCCTGCTGCCCAGGACCAAGGTCGAGGTGATGCCGGTCGAAGCGTTCCGGGAAAAGGAAGCGGCGGCGGCAGAATACCATCAGGGCACGCCGGACGGTTCGCGGCCGGGGCAGATCTTCGTCAATACCGGCGACTTCGCGAACCGCAGCGTGCTGACCATCGAGTCGACTGCGTATCACGAGGGTATCCCGGGGCATCATATGCAGATATCGATCGCGCAGACGCTGCCCGCGCTGCCGCCGTTCCGCCAGCAGGCGGGTTATACGGCCTACATCGAAGGTTGGGCGCTGTACGCCGAACAACTCGGCAAGGACATCGGCTTTTACAAGGATCCGCTCAGCGACTACGGCCGGTTGTCCGATGAACTGCTGCGCGCCGATCGCCTCGTGCTGGACACCGGCGTGCACTACAAGCACTGGACGCGCCAGCAGATGGTCGATTTCTTCCACGCCCATTCGAGCGAGGACGAGCCGGATGTGCAGGCCGAGACCGACCGCTACATCACCTGGCCGGGCCAGGCGCTGGCGTACAAGATGGGCGAACTCAAGATCCTCGAGTTGCGTACGCTGGCGAAGAAGGAGCTCGGCGACAAATTCGACATCCGCGCGTTCCACGACGAGATCCTCGACGGCGGTGCGCTGCCGCTCGATGTGCTCGAGACGCGCGTGACTGCGTGGATCGCCGCGACCAAGGCCAATCCCGCCACCCACGCGTCATGAACCTGCAACCTTCCGATGCTGTGCCGCATCCAAGCGGCGCATGCGCAATCACATATCCACGAAGAACCTGATGCGCACGGTCCTGGTGATCGACGACAACCCGGCAGTCGGCACTGCGCTCGATCTGTTGTTCGGCTTGCGCGAGATCCGCACCCTGGTCGCGCATACCCCTGACGAAGGTCTGGACGCGCTCGGACGCGAAGAAGTCGCTCTCGTCGTGCAGGACATGAACTTCAGCGCCGACACGACCTCGGGCGACGAGGGCGTCGCCCTGTTCCACGCGATCCGCGAACGCCACCCGGACCTGCCGATTATCCTGCTGACCGCGTGGACGCATCTGGAAACCGCCGTCGAACTGGTCAAGGCCGGAGCGGCCGATTATCTCGCCAAGCCGTGGGACGATCCGAAGCTGCTTGCGATCGTCGAGAACATGCTGGAACTGTCCGAGGCGACGCGCGAGGTCGCGCGCTTCCGCGACGAGCGCCGGCGCCGACGCAAGGCGCTCGATGCGAAGTACGATCTGCGCGGCCTGGTGTTCGCATCGTCGGCGACGATGCGCGTGGTCGAACTCGCGGCCCAGGTTGCGCGCGCGGATATTCCGGTGCTGATCACCGGCCCGAACGGCGCCGGCAAGGAACGCATCGCCGAGATCATCCAGGCCAATTCGGCGGTCAGGGATGGTCCGTTCGTGACCGTGAACTGCGGCGCGCTGCCCTCGGAATTGATCGAGGCGGAACTGTTCGGCGCCGAACCAGGCGCCTATACCGGCGCTTCGAGCAAGGCGCGCGAAGGCCGCTTCGAGATTGCCGACGGCGGCACGCTGTTTCTCGACGAGATCGGCAACCTGCCGCTGGCCGGGCAGACGAAACTGCTGCGCGTGCTCGAAAGCGGCCAGTTCGAGCGCCTCGGTTCGAGCAGGACGCGCAAGGTCAAGGTACGCGTGATCAGCGCGACGAATGCGGATGTCGCCGCGATGATCCGCGACGGCCGTTTTCGCGAGGATCTGTATTACCGCCTCAACGTGAT
>JBIODY010000017.1:0-14856 GCA_044445505.1 Lysobacterales bacterium | reverse complement strand
GTGTCGCCATGCATCAGCAGCACACGCTCGCCTTCGATTTCGACGATCGAGGGGTCCGGCAACAGGACCATGCGCGCGCGTCGCGCATACGCGTCGCCGAGCAGGAAATCGCGGTTGCCGTGGATGAAGAAGCACGGCACGTCGCGTGCGTGCAGTGCCGCCAGTGCATCGGCCACCTGGTTCGCCGTTTCGTCTTCCATGTCGTCGCCGATCCATGCCTCGAACAGGTCGCCGAGGATGTAGAGCCCGCGCGCCTGCATCGCCTCGGCATGCACGAAGTCGACGAACAGCCGCGTGATGTGCGGGCGGCTGGCGTCGAGATGCAGGTCGGAAATGAACAACGTGGTCATGGCGGGAAAAGGCAGCTGGCTGCGTTCATCGGCGAACTAGGCGAGGCCAAGTCAGATCGCACGCGCGCGATACACGCATCAGAATGTCGTCGCGTCGACAAATGTTTCGGGCTATGGCAGCAACGTCACTTTCTCGATCACCACTGGCGTGGTCGGCACATCGCTGCGGAACGGGCCCTGCGCGCCGGTCGGCAACGCCTTGATCTTGTCGACGACATCGAGTCCGGCGACGACCTTGCCGAATACCGCATAGCCGGGGCTCGCATCGCTGCTATAGTCGAGGCGCGGATTGTCTACCGCGTTGATGAAGAACTGTGCGGTTGCCGAGTTCGGATCCTGTGTGCGCGCCATCGCAACGGTGCCGTGCAGGTTGCTGAGGCCGTTCTTCGATTCGTTGACGATCGCTGCACGGGTCGGTTTCTGGCGCAGGTCCTTGGTGAACCCGCCGCCCTGGATCATGAAATTGGCGATCACGCGATGAAACACGGTGCCGTCGTAGAAACCGCTCTTCACATAGGCGAGGAAATTCTCGACCGACTTGGGCGCCTTGTCCGGATACAGCTCGATCGTGATGTCGCCGAGGCTGGTCTTCAGCAGCACTTTCGGCGGCGTGGCCTTGGCGTCGGCGGCGGCTTTCGTGGCCGCTTTCGCCTGATCCTTCACCGCCGGCTTCGCGGCCGGCTTGACCGCCTTTGTTGTCCTGGCCGCAGCCGGCTTGGCTGGTGCCGTCACTTGGGCGAGGGCGAAAGTCGGAACGAGCAGGGCGATCGCGAACAGCAGGCGCTGGAACATCGGAAGTCTCCGGGCAAGGGAAGCGTGATTGCGGATGATAGGCGGTGGGACGCGTTGCGTCATGCCCGGTTGCGGCATTGCCTGCATTGACGATGATCGTAGGAGCGGCTTCAGCCGCGATGCGTTTCGTGATGCTGAGAACACCGTCCCTACCCAACCCTCCCCTTGAAGGGGAGGCCTTGAAGCATCGCGGCTGAAGCCGTTCCCACAAGAATCGCTCGTCTGCGCTAGGCCGCGACTTTCTCCAGCGAGCGCACCTGCAGCTTCAGATCGAGAATCTTGAAGTAGTCGCGCTCCTGCTCGAGATCGGCGCGGGTCAGAGGATGCTGGTCGAGCCAGGCCGGCGGCAGCTCGAGGCGCAGGGTTTTTTCATCCGCGAACAGATGCAATGGCGGCAGCGCCTCGGTGGTGCGGCCGCGTTCGAGCAGCGCGGCGAGGCGCAGCAGCGCGATGAGACGGCGCACCGGGCGGCGCAGGCGCTCTGGCAGGACCTCGATCACCTCGCGATCGGGCTTGCGGCGGTGCGAGCGGATGATCGCAGCGAGTGCCTGCTGGCCCTGCCGGCTGAAGCCGGCGAGATCGGAGTTTGCGACGATGTACGCACCGTGGATGTGGTGCAGGCTGTGCGCGACCGCGAGTCCGATCTCGTGGATGTCGGCGGCCCAGCCGAGCAGGTCGCGCTCCAGCGAACCGAGTTGCCAGGCCTGGTCGACCTGTGCGAACAGTTCCATCGCCGCGTAGTGCACGCGGACGGCTTGCGCGCGGTCGACCGCATAGCGCGAGGCGAGCGCGGCGATGCTGCCGGCGCGCGGGTCGCCGTGCATCGCGCGGCCAACCATGTCGTAGAGCAGGCCCTCGCGCATTGCGGTTTCGCAAACCGCCATGTGATCGAGCGCGAACGTTTCGAATGCGGCTTCGAGAATCGCGACGCCACCGGCGAGGATCTGCACGCGGTCCTCGGCAAGTCCGGCGAGGCGCAGGGTGTCGACGCTGCCGGCAGCGAGGATCGCGTCGCGCAGGCGCGCCAGTGATGCTGCGCTGATGCCTTGTTCGCTCCAGCCGTTCGCCTGCACGATCGCGCCGATCGACTTCGCGGTGCCGGACGAGCCGACCGCTTCGCCCCAGCCGCGTGCGCGATAGTCGGCCGCGAACTGCTGCAGTTCGACCGCTATCTCGGTCTGCGCCTGGCGCCAGCGCTTTGCCGTGTACTTGCCATCGTCGAAGAAACGCAGAGTCGTTGCGACGCAGCCCATCTGCAGGCTCTCGGTTTCCAGCGCGTCGAAGCCCTGGCCGATGATGAATTCGGTGCTGCCGCCGCCGACGTCGATGACCAGCCGGCGCTGCGCCGAATGGGCGAGGTCGTGGGCGACGCCGAGATATATCAATCGCGCTTCCTCGCGCCCGCTGACAATCTCGATCGGATGCCCGAGCGCGGTTTCGGCCGGCAGCAGGAATGCCTGTGGATGGGCGAGCTGGCGCACGGTGTTTGTCGCGACCGCACGCACGCGCTCCGGCGGCAGTGCGCGCAGGCGCTGCCCGAAGCGCGCGAGGCAGGCGAGGGCGCGCTCGCGGCGCTCGCTGTCGAGCGTGCCGTCCGCGCGCAAGCCCATCGCAAGGCGCACGCTGTCGCGCAGGCGGTCGATCAGGCGCAGGCTGCCGTGCTCGTAGCGCGCGACGACGAGGTGAAAGCTGTTGGAGCCCAGGTCCACGGCGGCGAGCAGATCGCCGTCGTGGATATGCGGGGCAAGCTCATCCGTCACAGGGTCTGCTCGCTTGGGCATGCCGGATTGTCGCATGACTTCCGGCTGCGACCGCTCGGTAGGGTGGCCTCGGCCCGCCGGTCCCTGCACCACGACAACACTCGGTGGGCTGAAGCCCAGCCTACGTCAGCTTGGCGAGCAGGAACTGTTGCGCCGAATACGGCGCGGCGGCGCCCTGGACCACGCGCGTGTAACTGCCATCCGGTTCGAGGCGCCAGGCCTGGGTATTGTCCGCGAGATAGTTCGCCAGCGACTCCTCGTAGACGCGCAAGCCAAGTTTCGGATCGCGGATCGGGAAGCAGGTTTCGATGCGCCGCATCAGGTTGCGTTCCATCCAGTCCGCGCTCGAGCAATAGATTTCCGGCGTGGCGTCGTTCTGGAACCAGTACACGCGGCTGTGTTCGAGGAAGCGGCCGACGATCGAGCGCACGCGTACATTCTCGGATACACCGGGCAGACCCGGCCGCAGGGTGCAGGCGCCGCGGATGATCAGGTCGACCTGCACGCCGGCCTGCGAGGCGCGGTACAGCACTTCGACGACGCTCTCCTCGTTGAGCGCATTCATCTTGGCGATGATCCGCGCCGGCTTGCCGGCCCGCGCATGTGCGATCTCGCGCTCGATCTTCTGCATCAGACCCCTGTGCAGGGTGAACGGCGAATGCAGCAGGCACTTGAGCTGGATGATCGGGCCCAGTCCGCACAGTTGCAGGAACAACAGGTGCGCGTCCTCGCCGATGTCCGGGTTCGCGGTCATCAGGCCGAAGTCGGTGTAGATGCGCGAAGTGACCTGGTGATAATTGCCGGTCGACAGGTGCACGTAGCGACGCAGCACGCCCTGCTCGCGGCGGACGATCAGCAGCATCTTCGCGTGGGTCTTGTAGCCGACCACGCCGTAGACGACCTGTATGCCGACTTCCTGCAGGCGATTGGCGAGGCGCAGGTTCGCCTCCTCGTCGAAGCGTGCGCGCAGCTCCACGACAACCGTCACGTCCTTGCCCTGACGCGCGGCTTCGATCAGGTGATCGACCAGCGGCGAATCGTTGCCGACGCGGTACAGGGTCTGCTTGATCGCGAGCACGTCCGGATCGACGCTGGCTTCGCGCACCAGTTCGATGACCGCGCTGAACGACTCGAATGGATGGTGCAGCAGGATGTCGCGCTCGCGGATCGCGTCGAACAGGCTCCGCTCCTCGACGACTGCAGGCAGCACGCGCGGAATCAGCAGCGGAAACTTGAGATCCGGCCGCTCCACCTGATCGTAGATCGCGTTGACGCGATTCACGTTGACCGGCCCCTCGCAGCGATACACGTCGGATTCGGTCAGCTCGAAATTCCGCATCAGCATGTCGGAGATCGCCTTCGGGCAATTGTCGGCGACTTCGAGACGCACCGATTTTGCGTAGCCGCGGCCGCGCAATTCGTCGCGCAGCGCGAGCGCGATGTTCTCGACCTCGTCCTCGTCGACGACCAGTTCGCTGTTGCGAGTCACGCGGAACTGGTACGAGCCCACGACGCGCATGCCGGGGAACAGCTCGTCCATGAACTCATGCAGGATGCCGGACAGGAACACGAAGTCGTAGGCCGCTTCGGCGACTTCGGCCGGCAGACGGATGATGCGTGGCAGCGAACGCGGCGCCCGCACCAGTGCCGTGTGGCCTTCGCGGCCGAATGCATCACGGCCCTTCAGCACGACCGCGAGATTGAGACTCTTGTTGAGGATGCGCGGGAATGGATGCGCCGGGTCGAGACCGAGCGGCGACAGCACCGGCAGGATCTCGTTGCGGAAATAGCCCTGCAGCCAGCGCCGCTGCTTGACCGTCCAGTTGTCGCGCTTGCTGAAGCAGATACCCTCGTGCTGCAGTTCGGGGAGCAGGCTCCCATTCCAGAAGTCGTATTGCGCCTTGACCAGGGTCAGGGTGCGTTCTCGGATCCGGGCGAGCACCTCGCCCGGCGGCATCGCATCCGGCCCCGTCCTCAGTTCGCCGAGGCTGGACTGTTCGCGCAGTACCGCCACACGCACCTCGAAGAACTCGTCGAGATTCGAGCACGAGATGCACAGATAGCGCATGCGTTCGAGCAGCGGCACGCGGGAATCCTGTGCCTGCGCGAGCACGCGGAAGTTGAACTCGAGCTGGGCCAACTCGCGGTTGAGGTACAGGCCGGGCGCTTTCAGGTCCTGGGGCACTTCGCGATTCATGCGGGGATCGTTGTTGACAAGTGAGCGGTTTGAAAGACCGTTCCGGCACATGGATGTACCGCCGCAGCAAGCACGCAAGTGCTTGCTGCGACAAACGTGGCGCGGGTTACTCGCGCCATTCCTTGGCGCTCGCCCCGCGGGCTGGCTACGTCGTTCGGGCGCGTTCCAGACGCGCCTCGTCGCCGCGACCGTTTGTTTGCGCTGCGTCCGCAGGAGCGGACGCGAACGGCGAAGCCGGGCCGAAGGCCGAGCCACGGGATGTGGCGAGCAAACCGCGGCAGGATACCGGCTTTACAAACTGATTGAGCCTCAATCATTGCAGGGCCGCGAGCTGGGCCCGGCGTTCTTCGACACCGAGCGGTACGAAACCTTCCCGCGCGACCAGCGCCTGGCCGGCGTCGGACAGCGCGTACGCAAGGAACGCGTCGGGCAGCGCAGCGAGCGCGCGGCCGGGTCGGCGGTTCACATAGACATACAGGGCGCGGCTCAGAGGGTAACGCCCCTGGGTGACATTCGCGAGGTCGGGGGCGATCGCCACCTCGGTTCCGCTGCGCGCCAGCGCGAGCGGCTTGACCAGCCCGTTCACGTAACCGATGCCGGCATAGCCGATCGCGCCGCGATTGGCGGCGACGGTCGCGACGACCGCCCCGTTGCCGGGCCACGCGATCACGTCGGGCCGGTATTCACCGCCGCACAGCGCGGATTCGCGGAACAGCTCGTGGGTGCCGGAACTTGCGTTGCGGCCGGTCGCGAGCAGCGGCGTCGCGCCGATCGCGGCATTCGCGGCGGGCTCCAGATCGCTCCAGCGGCGGATTGCACGTGCGCGGCCGCAGCGTCGCGTTGCCGAATAGATCGCGTCGAGGTCGGCCAGCGTGATGCGTGTCAGCGGGTTGTCCGGATGCACGAACACGACGATCGCATCGCGCGCGACAACCACTTCGGTGGGTGGATAGCCGTAGCGCGCTGCGAATCGCGATTGCTCGCCGGCGTTCATCGGGCGGCTCATCGATCCGAGATCGGCGGCGCCCTCGATCAGCGCGATCGGTGCGCTGGCCGAACCCGGTGCCTGCACCTGGATGCGCGCGCCTGGATGCTGCGCCTGGAACGCGCTCGCCCAGCGGGTGACCAGCGCGCTTGCGGTGTCCGAGCCGACGCTGGTCAGGCTGCCGGAAAGACCCGTCTGCGCGGCGAGGGCGGACTGCTGCAGGCAGAACAAGCCGGCCAGGATGAGCAGCGCGCGCGTCATGGCGCTTCGGCGAGTTCCAGCGGTTCGAGCAGGTGCCGGGTATCGAACACGCACGAGAACGTGCTGCCGACGCCGGGTTCGCTGCGGATTTCCAGATGCGCCTGGTGCAGCTGCAGCACATGCTTGACGATCGCCAGACCGAGGCCGGTGCCGCCGGTTTCGCGCGAGCGACTGGTCGAGACACGGTAGAAGCGTTCGGTGAGTCGCGGCAGATGCTGGGCCGGAATGCCCTGTCCGGTGTCGATCACCGACAGGCGCGCGCCGTGCGTATCGCCCTCCCAACGCAGAGTGATGTGTCCGCCGGCCGGCGTATAGCGCACCGCATTGCTGACCAGGTTGGAGAACGCACTGTGCAGTTCCTTGGTCGAGCCGTTGAGGTCATGCCGGTCGAGCAACTCCGTTTCGATCTCATGCTGGCCGTGGCTGAGCGCCTGCGCCTCGCGGCGCAGCGCTTCGAGCAGCGAGCGCAGGCTGATGCGCTCCTGCGGCAGCTCGGACTGCGCCTCGAGCCGCGACAGGGTCAGCAGGTCTTCGACGATTTGCGTCATGCGCCGCGATTGGTTCCTGAGTTCGTGCAGGATCGGCTCGTACTCGGGAATCTGTTCCGGCTCGATCATGTCGAGATAGCCGTGCACGACGGTCAACGGCGTGCGCAGCTCGTGCGAAACATTCGCGACGAAATCGCGGCGGACCTGTTCCAGGCGCACCAGGTGGCTGATATCCCGCGCAACCAGCAGGCTGCGATCGCCGGCGTAGTGGATCAGGCGCAGGCTTAGGTGCAGGTTGTCATCCAGCGGAGAGGCGAGGTCGGTCAGCGCTTCCGCGCCTTGCGCGCGCAACCACTCGGCGAAGCGCGGTGCGCGCACGAGGTTGGTCAGCGGGCCGCCGATGTCCGCTGGATACTTGAGGCCGAGCAGACGGCCGGCAGCCTTGTTGAACCACTGGATGCGCTGCTCGCGATCGAGGGCGACGACCGCATCCGGCAATGCCGCGGCAGCGTCGCGGAACGCGCGCAGCGAACCAATCAGACGGCGCTTGTCGTCCACGGCGGCGCGCTGGCGACGGCGTACGAGATTCTGGATTTCCGCCCAGATGCCGTTGCCGTCGGCCGCCGGCATGCGGTGTCGGCTGCCGAGCAGGCGGCCGAGCCGGGCCAGCTTGAACATGCCGAGGGCGAGCGCGCCAAGCGTGAGCAGCAACAGGCTCAGGCTGATCGCGTGCGCCCACGCACCGACCCCGAGTGCGACAAGGATCGCCAGCGCGAGCCGCCAGAGGCTGCTGCGCCACGCGCGCCCTAGCCGCGACGGCATGGATCCGACCTCAGTGCTGGCGGGGGTGGGCACATTGCGGAAGCGTCAGCGAGTCCGGGACAAGCGGAGACACCCGATCTACACGCTGGTCGAGAAGCGATAACCGGCGCCACGAACGGTCTGCACCAGCCCGTCGCGGCCGAACGGCTCCAGGGTCTTGCGCAGGCGCCGGATGTGCACATCGACGGTGCGTTCCTCGACATAGACACCACCACCCCAGACATGGTCGAGCAGCTGGCTGCGCGTGTAGACGCGCTCGGCGTGGGTCATGAAGAAATGCAGCAGGCGATATTCGGTCGGGCCGATATGCACCGGCTGCCCGGTGCAGAACACGCGGTGCGCCGCGCTGTCGATGCGCAGGCCGCCAAGTTCGACCACACCTTCGGCATCCTCGCCGTGGGTGCGTCGCATCACGGCGCGGATCCGAGCGAGCAGCTCACGCGTCGAGAACGGTTTCACCACGTAGTCGTCGACGCCGGCGTCGAGCCCGCCGACGCGGTCGGTTTCCTCACCGCGCGCGGTCAGCATGATGATCGGCACCTCGCGGGTGAGCTCGTCCTTGCGCAGCCGGCGCGCCAGGTCGATGCCGCTCATCCCGGGCAGCATCCAGTCGAGCAGGATCAGGTCCGGCACGCGTTCGCCGATCGCGCTTTGCGCGGCGCGCGCATCCGGCGCATGCATCGCCTCCATGCCGGCCTTGCGCAGCGCGAATGCGACCATGTCGCGGATCGCGGCCTCGTCTTCGACGATCAGGATGTGTTTCTGCACGCTGTCACCGGGGTGCAGCGCCGTCGGGGCGCTTTATGACGCACGCATTACAACGACACTCTGTTACGTCAGTATGACACGCGGTGCGGATGCCGCTGCGGTTTCCCAGGAATTACGCTCCAGGGAGCCTTCTCCATGTCGCGGAAATATTTCAGAGCCGGTATCGGGGCGATTGGTGGCTCTGGCCGGAGTCGAATCCGATTGGTTCCGGTACCGGTAACGGATGCCTAACGCCCCCGGCAACACGAAAACGTCGGCAGCAGCGAATCCGGAGCGTCCGGCGATGCGCGTTTGCGCAGCGCGAGTACCGCCGGCGTCAGCTGGGTGATGCGCGCGTCGACGCGGCTGCGCTGGTAATAGGTCAGGTCGGGCTGCTTGGACAGCGCCTTGAGCTGGTTCAATGCATCCTCGGCATGACCGGTCAGGTACGCAGCCTCCGCGTAGGCCTCGGCTGCGCGCACCTTGTCGCCTGCAAGCTGGTTCGCACGGCCGTAGCTTTTCTGCAGGTCAGGGTCGTCGCTGTAGCGCTCGACCAGCGGGCGCAGCAGCTCGAGAGCGTGTCGCGCGCTCTTGTCGTCGCCGCGTGCGAGCAGCGCATCCGCATAGGCGAGCGCGACCGCTCGATTGCCGGGAAAGTCGCTGGCCAGCACTTCATACGTCTTCAACGCTTCGGGTTTGCTGCCGGCCTGCTCCTGCGCTTGCGCGAGTGCGAGACGCAATACAGGCGATGCCGGCTCGCGTGCGGCGAGTTTGCCGAGTTCGGCGACGGCCGGCTTGGGCTCGCGTGTGCGAATGAGCGCGAGCGCGTAGCCATAGCGGTTCGCGGTGGTGTCGAATTCCTTGTTGTCGCGCAGGTTGTCGGCGTAGTACCCGCGCATCGCAGTCGCGGAATCCGCGCTCAGCACGCGCGCGCGTTCGCGCATCAGCTCGAAATAGCTTTCGCCGGGGCTGCTGCGCGGACTGCAGGCGGTAACCGTTACGCGCGGCAACGTGTTGCCATCGCGCGTGCCTTGTTCGACCGTCATCGTCGCGGCATTGCTCGCGGCCACGGCGCTCGCCTCGTCGGCGGGCGCGGTGCCGATCGCCGCGGCGCGTTTGCCAGGCACGCTCAGATCCAGGACTCCGGCCTTCGGTGCCGACGAGGACGACAACCGCGGCACACTGGCGCAACCCAACTGCTCGGCGCGCGCTTTTGCATCCGCGATGCGTTTGGTATCGAGCGGGTGATCGAGCAGGAATTCGGGCACGTCGACGCCGTTCACGCGCATGATCTTCTGCAACGCCTGGAATGCGCCGGCCATTGCCATCGGATCGAACCCTGCGCGCGCCAGGGTCTGGATACCGACATGATCGGCTTCGCCTTCCTCGCCACGCGTGAAATTGATCTGGCGCTGCTGGATCAGCGAGGTGCCGGTGACCATCGCCGCCGCCGCGGTATCGTCGCTGCGGTGCGCACTGGCAATCATCACGCCGAGCATGCCGAGCATGATCGGGATCGACATCTTCTTCTGGTCCTCGAAAGCGCGCAGGATATGCTGCTGCTGCACGTGTGAGATCTCGTGCGCGAGTACCGCTGCGAGTTCGTCCTCGCGCTGCATGGCGGTGATCAGGCCGGCATTCGCTGCGACAAAACCGCCCGGCGCTGCGAATGCGTTGATTTGCGGGTCGCGCATGATGAAGAACACGAAACCCATGTCCGGATGATCGCTGCTGGCGACCAGACGGTAGCCCAACGCGTTGATGTAGTCGTTGAGCAGCGCGTCGTCGAGGACGAGATCGTAGGCGCGCAGCTCCTGCAGCATCGCCGCCCCGTAATCGTGCAGATCCTGCGGCGACATGATCGCGGCGGCGGAACTGCCGATGTCGGGAAGCTTGAGGTCCGGCTCGCGAGCGCCGGCGAACGTGGTGACGCAGGCGGCGGCGAGCAGGGAAAAGCCGCGGACAAAACGCATGGCCAATACCGGACGGAAAAGGGCTTCGACCACCATAGCGCGCACATGTTCCCGCCGCCACCGCCGCGCGGCGCGGGAGCGGTTTGAAAAACCGCCCCGGCACAGGGAGACAGGCCGACGCGACAAGCCCGCAAGTGCCTGCCGCGGCGACGTGGTGCGGTTCGCCGCGACCGTTTGGTTTGCAAACCGCGGCAGAGCCTGCCCCGGACTCGATCCGGGGATGCCCGGTTTTGCAACCCGACCAGAACCGACAGCAACGCCCGGTACCCGTTCATGGGCGCGATACGGCGGTATTGCAAGCCGCTCCCGCTCGCTCCAATCTTGGTTGCCTCGATTGCGTCGGAACCCGCCATGCCCAAGGTCGAAATCTACACGGCCGCGATGTGCGCTTATTGTGTCTCGGCGAAGAATTTCCTGAACCGCAAGGGACTCGATTATCAGGAGATCCGCGTCGACACGGATCCTGCACAGCGCGAGGAAATGCTCGCGCGCAGCCAGGGCCGGCGCAGCGTGCCGCAGATCTTCATCAATGGCGTGCATGTCGGCGGCTACGACGACCTTGTCGCCGCGGATCGCAGCGGCCGCCTGCACGAATTGACGGAGGCTTCGGCATGAACGACCGCATCGGCGAATTCAGCGCATTCCGCCAGCGCATGAACGAGCGCATCCTCGGACAGGACAACCAGGTGGTGCGGCGCTTCTTCGCGCTCGATACGCAGACCTACAAGGCCGGTGCGCTCGACGTCAGAACGAAGGAAATGCTCGGCCTCGTCGCATCGCTGGTGCTGCGCTGCGACGATTGCATCAGCTACCACGTCGCGCAGTGCGTCGAAGCAGGGGTCAGCGAGGACGAGTTCTTCGAAGTATTCAGTGTCGGCCTGGTCGTCGGCGGATCGATCGTGATCCCGCATCTGCGCCGCGGCGTGGATTTTCTCGATCAGATGCTCGGCAAGCGCGACCGACCGGCGCCTTGAGGGCACGACTTTCTTCTGACACGGATCAATGCGGATGAATGCGGATCAGGATTGAAGTCTTGTCTCGGTCCAACCACGTGGCTCAGCGTGGCACGCGCAAAAGTTGCACACGTACGCCGCCGCCGTCGCGGCCGCTCAGATGATCGAGACCGATCTGGTCGAAATCCGCGAGCGTCGTTGCAGCGACCGACAGCGTGCACAGCTCCGGGTGCTGGGTGCCATGCGCGACGCGGCAGTCCAGGGCCGCGCCATTGCCGGCATCGTCGAGGTGAAAGTTCTCCGCGTCCAGGCTGCTGGGATCGGCGAACTCGAACATGCGCGGAGCGCCGTTGTCGTCGGGTACGAGTACCCACTGGCCGCTCCATTCGCTGCCGAGCGGGCCGGTCGAGAAGCGGGATCGCGCGATGCTCAGTACGCGCACCTCGACGTCGCGGCCGGCGTCGCTGCGCACGAGCCAGGCACGCGCGCGGGTCGGCGACACGAATTCGATTTCCAGCCGCGGGCCGGCCTGCGCGGAGGGACGGGCGCCGGTCGGGGTGAAAGTCGGATCGCCATTCGCGAGCTGCACCATCGACACCACGGCGGTGCGGCCGCCGGATGGTCCGCTGCCGAACGACCAGGTGGCCGCTCCGTTGTCCGCAAAACCGAGCAGGCCGATTGCGATCTTGCCGTCCTGTGCCTCGATGCTGAGGCCGGTTGCGGCAGACGCGGCGCCCGCTTCGGCGCTTGCCTCGGACCACCAGAATCCGCTTTCCGGCAGTGGTGCCGATGCGCGCGCACTGGTATCGAGCAGATGGAACGCGAGCAGATGCGCGCCGCCGTCGTCGCCGGAATAGACGCGTGTCCGATAAACCTGGCCGGGCAGGAGCGGCATGCCCGCGTCCCGCGCGGGATCGATGCGCAACGCGAACGGCAGCATGTGTTGCGCATCGCAGGCCGTGTGCGGGGTCTTCAACCGGATATTGAGATCCGTGCCATCGAGATTCACGCGGGCGAGTTCCGGGGCACACCGCGCGGGCGCACGCCCGGATACGACGATCTGCTGCGCCGGCCCGGCAACGCCGCCGGTCGGCGCGGCCTGAAGCGTGATCTGCAGCGGTGAGAGCCCGGGCTCGGCGGCGTAACCCGCGCTCGCGAACAGGATCAGGGCGCAGATCGCGAGCCGCGGACGGTTCGTGGCCGCGGGCGGTGTTGTACGACGACGGAACATTCGCGGATAATGCGCGCCCGCTTGGATCCGGGCAAGACGCGCAGGTCGAAATCCTTGTTGTACAAGGGTTTTCAATGCCACCTCAATGGCGCGCGGCAGGCAAGTCCGATCCGGCCACACGCGGATGAGCTGCATCCCGTGATTGTGGCGCACCCCCGAACGGTTCCCGCGCGCCACCGCTGCCCAGAATGGAGTTTTTCCGATGAGCAAGACGATCGCGGTTATCCGCGGCGACGGCATTGGCCCCGAGATCATGGCCGCGACCCTGCGCGTACTCGAAGCGTTGCGCCTGGATCTCCACTACGACTTCGTCGAAGCCGGCCTCGCGGCGCACGCGCAGTGCGGCGAACTGCTGCCGAAGGCCACGCTGGACTCGATCGCGAAGCATCGCATCGCGCTGAAAAGCCCGCTGACCACGCCGGTTGGCGAAGGGTTCAGCTCGATCAACGTGGAGTTGCGCAAGCGGTTCGACCTGTATGCGAACGTGCGCCCGGCGATCTCGTTCCCGAACACGCGCTCGCGGTTTCCGGAGAACGTCGATCTGATCACGGTGCGCGAAAATACCGAAGGCGCGTATATCGGTGAAGGCCAGAACGTTTCCGCCGATGGTGCGACCGCGACCCTGACCCAGAAGGTCACGCGGCACGGTTCCGAACGCATCGTGCGCTACGCGTTCGACCTCGCCCGGCGCATCGGCCGCAAGAAGGTCAGCGTCGTGCACAAGGCGAACATCCTGAAGTCGACTTCCGGCCTGTTCCTCAAGGTCGCGCGCGAAGTCGCAACCGAATATCCGGACATCGCCTGCAATGAGTTCATCGTCGACAACTGCTGCATGCAGCTGGTCATGAAGCCCGAGCAGTTCGACGTGATCGTGACCACGAATCTGTTCGGCGACATCATTTCCGACCTCTGCGCCGGCCTCGTCGGCGGCCTTGGCCTGGCGCCGGGCGCGAATATCGGCGCTAATGCCGCGATCTTCGAGGCGGTGCACGGCTCGGCGCCGGACATCGCGGGCAAGGGCGTTGCCAATCCCTGCGCGCTGCTGCTGGGCGCCGCGCAGATGCTCGATCACCTCGACCTCGGCGAGCGGGCCGCGCGGCTGCGTGCGGCGATCCGCGCCACCCTGACCGCCCGCGATCGGGTCACCCCGGATCTCGGCGGCAGCGGCACCACCGAGGCCTTCGCCGACGCGTTGATCGAGCGCCTGGATGGCTGACGGGGGCGCGGGTCAACGCGCCGCGAGGTGGTCGAGCACGCGCAGTGTGCCCCGGCCCGGTCGATAGCCGGCCGCGAGCGCGTGTTGCACGAAGCCGATCGCAGCCTCGACCGCCGCCTCGAGTGGCTTGCCCCACGCAAGGCCGGCCGCGATCGCTGCCGAAAGCGTGCAGCCGGTCCCGTGGAATTCACCGCGCACGCGGCGTTGATGGAACCAGTGCTCGCCACTGCGCGTGAGCAGCAGATCGGAAATATCATTGCCGGCAAGGTGGCCGCCCTTGAGCAGCACCGCGCGGGCGCCGGACTCGAGCAATGCATTCGCGGCCGCCAGCATGTCCGCGGTCGTCGCGATCGCGCGATCGAGCAGGCACTCGGCTTCCGGGATATTCGGCGTCAGCAGGTCCGCACGCGCCAGCAGGTGCCTGTGCAACGCGGCGACCAGGCCGGCGGTGCCGAGGTGTGCGCCGCTGGTCGCGACGAGTACCGGATCGAGCACGACTGGCAGGCGCGGACGCCGCGCCAGCACCTGCGCCACCTCGCGCGCGAGCGCCGGCGTGGCCAGCATCCCGACCTTGATCGCGCCGACGCGAAAGTCCGCAAGTACCGTATCGATCTGCGCCCGCAGCATCGCGCGCGGCAGCGCATGGATCGCGTCCACGCCACGCGTGTTCTGGGCGGTCAGTGCGGTGACCGCACAGGTGCCATGGACGCCGAACGCAGCGAACGTGCGCAGGTCGGCCTGGATGCCCGCGCCGCCGCCGGAATCGGAGCCGGCGATGCTGAGTGCAATGGGAGGAGGGGAGTGAGGCAAGGTTGTTGTTCTTTAGCAACAGATTTATCGGACGCTGATAGCCTGCGAACTGAGGCATGACGCAGAAAACCTCCAGGCAGGACTTGACTTGTGTTGCATTTTCACCAACGATCAACGACGATTACATCACAGCCGTTCCATCACCGCAGCCAGGGGTTATGCAGCGGGCAACAGCAACAGCAGGGAGATGGGTGGGAGCGCTAAGCGCAGGGCTGGCGCTCCCATTTTCTTTTTCGGCGCAGGCTGGCATACGCGATGCCCGCCTCGATGG
>JBIODY010000016.1:0-15284 GCA_044445505.1 Lysobacterales bacterium | reverse complement strand
CGCAGAATTCAAATTCTGTATTCAGGAAGAATTCCATGGGCGTCAATCTCGCCAACGACAACGAACTCAAGGCCCTCGCCGACGCGGTCAACGCGCCGCATGCGCCGTGGACCGCCATGCCGCTGGTGCCGGGGGCAAGCAGCGCCGACGCCGTGCGCGACGTGACCAATCCGGCCGACCGCCGCCAGGTGATCGGGCGCAGCCAGAATGCCGATGCTGCGACGATCGAGAAGGCGCTGGCGAACGGCATCGCCGCGCAAACCGACTGGGATCTGCTCCCCGCCGCGAGCCGCGCCGCGATTCTCGAACACGCGGCCGACCTGCTCGAAGCGCGCCGCGCCGAATTCATCGCGCTGTGCGTGCGCGAGGCCGGCAAGACGATTCCGGCGGCGATTTCCGAAGTCCGCGAGGCGGCCGACATGTGCCGCTACTACGCGGCGATGGCACGCAAGCTGTTCGGCGCGCCGCAAGATCTGCCCGGTCCGACCGGCGAATCCAATCAACTGTTCCTGCGCGGCCGCGGCGTTTTCGTCTGCATCAGTCCATGGAATTTCCCGCTCGCGATCTTCACCGGTCAGGTCGCTGCCGGCCTCGCGTCCGGCAACGCGGTGATCGCGAAACCGGCGGATCAGACCACGCTGGTCGGCTACGCCGTTGTGAAGCTGCTGCACGAAGCCGGGGTGCCGGAAGCGGTACTGCAGTTCGTGCCGTGCAAGGGCTCGGTGCTCGGCAACACGCTGCTGACCAGGCCCGACGTCGCCGGCGTCTGCTTCACCGGTTCCACCGAAACCGCGTGGACGATCAACCGCACCCTGGCCGCGCGCAATTCGCCGATCGCCGCGCTGATCGCGGAAACCGGCGGCCAGAACGCACTGATCGCGGATTCCTCGGCGCTGCCGGAACAACTGGTCAAGGACGTCGTCACCTCCGCATTCGACTCCGCCGGCCAGCGCTGCTCGGCCGCGCGCGTGCTGTTCGTGCAGGACGACATCGCCGACAAGGTGATCAAGATGCTCGCCGGTGCGATGGACGAACTCGTGGTCGGCGATCCGGCGCAGCTCGCAACCGATGTCGGCCCGCTCATCGACCTGCCCTCGTGCCAGTCGCTCGGTGAACACGCTGCGCGCATGCGCCGCGAGGCGAAGCTCATCAACGAAGTGAAACTGCCGCCTGGCGCCGAACACGGCACGTTCTTCGCGCCGCGCGCGTACGAGATTCCGTCGCTGTCATTGCTGACCCGGGAAGTGTTCGGCCCCGCGCTGCACGTAGTGCGCTGGAAGGCCAGCGAACTGGATCGGGTCATCGACGCGATCAATGCGACCGGTTTCGGCTTGACGCTGGGCATCCACAGCCGCATCGACGCGACCATCGAGCACATCGCGCAACGTGCGAAGGTCGGCAACTGCTACGTCAACCGCAACCAGATCGGGGCGGTGGTCGGCGTGCAGCCGTTCGGCGGCGAGAACCTGTCCGGCACCGGTCCGAAGGCCGGCGGCCCGCACTACCTGCTGCGCTTCGCGACCGAGCGCACGCTGACCGTCAACACGACCGCGACCGGCGGCAACGCGTCGCTGCTGACGCTCGGCGAATAGGCCGGGCGGCGGGCATGGACCTGCGTCGCGCATCAAAAAAAAGACGGGCACCCGAAAGTGCCCGCCATTCTCCCCAGGACCCGAACGCTCAGAACGTGAACTGGCCGGACACCGCCAGCAGGTTGCCGTAGCTCTTGAAATAGCCGTCGAGGTTGTCGAACGTCGCCGCGGTATCGTTGACCTTGCCGTTGGCGACGAACAGATGCGCGTAGCTGGCATCGAAGCGCAGCGTGTCGCTGGCCTTCCAGCCGACGCCGACCGCCAACCATTTCCGCGAACCATCGGGAATGCGCGGATCGCGATGCGCGTCGACGGTCGGGGTCTCGTCATAGGCGAGGCCACCGCGCAGCGTCCATTGATCGTTGAGGTGATAGTCGGCGCCGGCCGATACGTACCAGGTATTCCTGAAGTCGAAGATCGATGGCGCGTTGAACTGCGCCTGCGCGGGATTGGCGTAGTTGACCACCAGCTTGTCGAAACTCGACCAGTGGGTGTAGGTCAGAGCGGCGCCGAAGCTCCAGCGCTCGTTCAGCGTATGCCACCAGGTGCCGCTGAGGAACGCGGGTGTGTTGAAGTCCGCGATGCCGGTCGTGTTGGTGAATGCACCGCCGAACAGCGGCAGCAGGTTCGATGGAACCTCGAACGTGGCGCGGCCATTGATCGTGTGGTCGATCTGCGAATGGAAATTGACGCCGACGCGATCGGCATCGGTCGGCTTCCACAACAGGCCCAGTCCGAAACCGAAACCCCAGTCGTTGCCCTTCAGGGTGCCGCGGCCGTCGGCTTCCTGCGGCAATACCGCGCCGTTGGTCGGCACCATGAGAATGGTGCCGAGGTTGATCGCCTGCTGCAGCGTGGCACTGGTGCGCTGGGCGATCAGGCTGGCTCCGATCGAAACCTGATCGGAAACCTTCCATGCGCCGGCGAAACTCAGTGCCGGCGACTGCAGCTTGGTCTTCTGTGCCTGGTAGCGGCCCATCCAGCGGTCGTTGTATTCGGTCTGGAATCCGTACGGCACGCTGAGTGATGCGCCGAGGGCGAACTGGTCGCTCACCGGCACGATGTAATGGAACGCCGGCACCGGCAGCGTGGCTCCGCCATTGCCGCCGCTGTCGCCGGTCAGTGGCTGGCCGAGCACGTCGGTGCCGCTGCCGTGGAAGTGGGTGCCGAAATTGATCGCGGTGACGTCGACCTGCAGGCACGAGACGTTGAATTCGGTCATTGCGGCCGGGTTGTTCACGACCACGGCGCAATCGCCCGGCGCGGCGCCCGCACCGGCATAGGCACGCCCCATCCCGGCCGCGTCGTTCTCCTGGAGCTGGAAACCGCTGGCTTGCACGTTCTGGCCGGCCAGGGCCGCGGCCAGCGCCAGGGGCAGCGCTGCAAGCGCCGGGGCATGCCATGTCCGACGGGTTTTACGCTGCATGTGAGACTCCTCGAGGCAAACGGCTTCTTTGCGGGTTTATAACAAATTGCCGCGATCTTAGCCCCACTCGCGGATCTCGCCATCGTGCGCTGCCGCAATTTCGCCACCACGCGGGCGCGCCCCTGCGATTGTGCATGGCGATCGAGATGCTGGCGCGTTCGCGCACCTGTCGACTTCAGACTGACGTGGGTTCGCCGATCATCGCCGGGTGCGTGTGCCGCCCCCGATTCTCGTCCTCCACTCCGACCACTGACGCGGCGCCGGCGCGAGCGACGAGCAGCTCCCGACATCCATCTCGACAAACCGATCCGGTGTCCACGACCTTCGCCCACCCGGTCAGATCCGGGACAGCGCCTGCCGCGTTCGCGCCGGGTCCGTGACCCGCGGCGGGTTGCGCACTGATCCGACTCGGCGGCGAGGCACGGTATCCTGCGCGATTCGCCGCCCACCGAGCCGGGAAATGGCCAAGCAATACGACCGCGCCTATTTCGAGAAGTGGTATCGCGACCCTCGCCATCGCGTGGGTTCGCACGCCGCGCTCGCGCGCAAGGTCGGCATGGTCGTGCACCTGGCCGAGTTCTATCTCGCGCGGCCGCTGCGCAACGTGCTCGATGTCGGCTGCGGCGAGGCGCCATGGCGCGCCGTGCTGAAGCGGTTGCGACCCGGGATCGAATACCGCGGCCTCGATGCGAGCGCCTATGCGGTCGCGCGCTACGGCCGCTCGCGCAATGTCGGCCTGGCCACATTCGGCCAGCTCGGCGAACTGCGCTTCGACGCCCGGTTCGACCTGATCGTGTGCAGCGACGTGCTGCACTATGTGGCCGCGCCCGAACTCAAACGCGGCCTCGCCGGGCTCGTGGAGATGCTCGAAGGCATGGCCTTCCTCGAGGTCTTCACGGCGCGTGATGGCGCGACCGGCGACACCCGCGGCTTCATCGCGCGCGCGCCCGCGTGGTATCGCGCGCGTTTCGTCGCAGCGGGACTGCTGCCGTGCGGCTCGCAGGCTTATCTCGGGCCGCGGCTGATGCGCTCGGTCGCCGCGCTGGAATGCCTGTAACGAGGGAATGCCTGTAACGAGCAGTTGGCGATCCACGGTCACCATGGCAGGGCGTTACCCGGCGGTTGGGCATCGCTCACCGCAACCTGCGGGGCTAACGCGCCGGAACCAGTTGCACGCTGTCGATCGCCCACAGCGGATCGGGACCGCGGCCGCTGAACATGAAGCACAGATCGTGCATGCCGGCGAGCGGCGCAAGATGCGCTTCGAGGGTGGTCAAGGCCGGGCTCGCGAATGCGCGGTCGAGCAGCAAGGTCGCGATCGTCGCGCCCGTGCAGGCATCGACCTTCACCAGCAATTCGCCATGCGCGGATTCCGGCGCAGGGCGCGGCACGATGCCGGCGACGTCCTTGCCGAGCTGGAAGTTGTACGCCAGCCGGCCGACCGTGACCGCGACGTCGGCGACGCCATCCAGCGGCGCCTGCGGCCAGATCCAGCACGGATCGAACAGATCGACATCGAAGAACGCGCGTGGAGCATCGGCCGGCGCGTCGTCCGCAAGACGCAGGGTCAGCTTGCCGCTGCATTGCTTCAGCGCCGCGCTGGAACGGCGCAGCAGGCTCTCGCGCGTGTAGTCGCGCGTCTGTACCTCACCGACGCGACGGCCATCGAGGAACGTCGCCGCATGCAATACGGATGGAATCGGCAGTTGCAGCGCGTCGCGATAGAGCGGCGAAGCCGCGCTCGGCTCGCCGTGATCGGAGCCGCCGTCATTGCGCCGGCTCTCATCGTCGAGCGTGTAGCGGATCGGCAGCGCGACCTGGTTCGAAAGCGTGACGCGGATGCGGCCGGCCTCACGATCGCGGACATCCGCAAAGCGCACTTCGAACGCGCTCCCGGCAGCGGCGATCCCGAGCGCATGCCAGCGTTGCATCTGCGGCACCAGGCGCGCGACGAAGCCGGTCCAGTCATGCGACGAAGGCGGCGACCACAGCACCTCGGCGAGTGCGGCAAGGCGCGGAAACGCCGCATGCTCGACCAGCGCCGGCGTGCGCATGTGCTCGGTCCACAGGTTTGCCTGCGCGCCGAGCACATGCCCGGCCGCGGCAGTGTCGATGCCGGACGGCAGCGGCTGGAACGCATAGATGTCCGCGAGCGTGCGCAGGTCCGGACGTCCCGACGGTTCATCGTCCGCGTCGCTCTGCAGATGATCGAGATACAGGTCCGGCGACGGCGCCATCACGACATCGTGGCGCTGGCGAGCGGCGTCGATGCCACCCTGCGCGCCACGCCAGGACATGACGGCCGCATCCGGCGGCAGGTCGCCTTCGAGGATCTCGTCCCAGCCGATCAGCCGGCGGCCGTGCGCGGCGAGGTACTTCTGCAGGCGCGCGACGAACCAGCCCTGCAGATGGTTTTCGTCGCGGACGCGGAGTTCGCGCATTCGCGATTGCACGCCCGGCGATACCCTCCATTGATCCTTGACCGCCTCGTCGCCGCCGATGTGGATATACGCACCGGGAAACAGCTGCATGACTTCGTCGAGCACGTTCTGCATGAACACGAACGTGGATTCGTCGACGTTGAGCAGGTAACTGTGCACGCCCCAATCCGGCGAAACGACCGGCGTGTCGCCGGCGCTGCCGAGTTCCGGATAAGCCGCGATCGCGGCCTGCATGTGGCCGGGCATGTCGATTTCGGGGACGATCGTGATCGCGCGCTCGGCCGCATAGCGCACGATGTCGCGGATTTCGTCCTGCGTGTAATAGCCGCCGTAGCGGACCGGCTGGCCATTCGCGCCGGTGCCCGCCGCGCCGGCCGGGCGCCGCCACGCTCCGACTTCGGTCAGGCGCGGATAGCGCCGGATCTCGATACGCCAACCCTGATCGTCGGTCAGGTGCCAGTGCAAGGTGTTGAGCTTGAGCAGCGCAAGCTGGTCGATGAAGCGCTTGATGAAATCCACCGGCTGGAAATGGCGCGCCGAGTCGAGCATCGCGCCGCGCCAGGCGAAACGCGGCGCATCGACGATGCGTAGCGCCGGGACCTCGATCGACGTCGCCGGCGCGGTTTCCCGGGTCAGCAGTTGCCACAGCGTTACGCCGCCGTAGAACAGGCCGCGTGCCTCGCGTGCATTGATCCGGATGCGATGTGCGTCGACCAGCAATTCGTAGCCTTCGCCGGCTGGCGCGAGAGTATCGCGCGCGTCGAGCGAGAACTCGATCGCATCGAGCGCGTTGCCCGCATCGCCGAACGGACGCAGGTCGAGATGGATACCGCGCGTCCGCGCGAGCAGGTCGGCGAAGCGCCGCGCGATGCCGAGCGCCTCGGCATTGGGCGAGTCGACGATCAGCGGGGCGCCCTGGCGCAGATGGAACAGACCGTGATGCGGCTCGACCAAAGCCGGCTGCGGGATCAGCGACAGCTCGGGTTGTGCAGATTTATTCAGCTGCGCCGGCTGGCATGCCGCGAGCGCGAGCGCGGCGAGCAGCATGACGGAACGCCGGTTGCGTCGCATGCACGTCGCGATGGACCTGTTGTCACGCGATGAAACCATGGCGCTGCCCGGTTCGCGACCCGAAACGCTGGATTCCGGCTTTCGCCGGAATGACCACAAAGATGAAGTTGGACCGGCGCAAGCTGGATGCACATCGCAAGGTACACGCGTTGGCTGGCCGCGTGAAAAACCGCGGGCCCGGATGCGAATCCGGACCCGCCTGCACATCGCTTGCCGAGGGCGACGTCAGAACTTGTCTGCAAGACTGGGCATCCTGCCGCACATCCCTGTGCCGGGGCGGTTTTTCAAACCACTCAAAAATCGAAATGCACGGTGGCCATGTAGCGGCGGCCGCTCTTGTACTTGCCGGCGATCAGGTCCTTGCTGCCGAGATACTGCAGATAGGTCTCATCGAGCAGGTTCATCGCATTGAGGTTCAGCGACCACTGCCGGTTGAAGTGCCAGCTCGCCGAAGCGTCGAGCTCCGTGTAGGCATCGACCGACGCCGGCGGCGCGCCGGCGACGTAACCACCGGCCAGGTAGTGGCCGCGCCAGCCGTAGGTGATGCGCGCACTGAACGGCCCCTTCTCGTAGTACGGGCTGATGTTGACCGCGTTCTTCGAGTTGTACGGCAGATCCTGCCCGGACTTCGTGCTGCCGTCGGCGAGCGTGTAGTTCGCGAACAGGCCAAAGCCGGTGTCGCCGAACGGCTGCTGGTAACTCAGGGTCAGGCCCTTGACCTTGGCGCGGCCGCCGTCGAGCGGACGCAGCACGCTGTAGTCGCAGAAACCGTCGACGTCGCAGTTGCCGAGATGGCCGTCGACATAGATGCGCTGGTAGGTCGCCGGGTCGGTCGTGTGGATCGAGTTGAACTGGCGCTCGATGTGCGAGTCGGTGGTGATGTAGTTCAGCACGCTTTTGTAGAAGATCGAGGCGGCGAGCACCGACTGCTCGGAGAAATACCACTCCAGCGAGACGTCGAAGTTCAGCGACTTGTAGGGCGAGAGGTCCGCGTTGCCGCCGGAACCGGTCAGCACGGTGTCGTTGAGGAAGGTGTTGTGCACTTCCTGGTTGTACGGCGCCCAGGCGATGACTTCGGCCGCTGCGCCGCGCAATACCAGATCGCTGGCCAGGTCATAAGCAATGTTGAACGAGGGCAGCGTGTTGTTGTGCGAGAAATTCGCGGTCTGGTAGCTGCCGGCAGGCGGCGGATAGGTCGGCGCACCGCTGTAGCTGTAGCCGGAGCTGTCGATCTCGGTGCGCACGAAACGCAGGCCGAAATTGCCGCGCAGCGCGTCGTTGCCGAAGTTCGCCTGGGCATACGCCGCATCCGACTTCTGCGTGATCGCATAGGTGTTGTTGAGGAACGAAGCCGGATCCGGGGAGTTGCCAAGCGGGCTGCCGAGCACCCACGCGAGCACGTCGTTGAAGCTGGTCTGCACGTGATGGCGCTGGTCGCTGGAGAAGCCGTTGAACCCGGACAGGATGTCGGTCAGGCCGTCGAATCCGATCGTCGCGAGGTTCGCGGTGCGCACGCCGCCGAAGATGAAGAGCGAACGCTCCTCATCGTGCTTCGCATAGCGCACGCCGACCAGCAGCTGGTTGATGAAGCTGTCGAAGTTCTTGCTGAAGTCGAGCTGGCCGTAGGCGTCCTTCGCGGTCGCCGGCCAGCGCGCATAGTTGCCGCCCCAGCCGCCGCCCGGCGTGTCGCCGTCGTGCCAGTTGGCCGGGTTCGCTGCCGCAGCCGAATCGTCGAACGTGATGCCGCGGCGGATATCCCAGCTGTAACCGCCGTTGTAGTACGGCTCGATGAACGCCTGCGCGTTGCTCTTGTTGTCGGCCTTGCTTTCGCCGATCGTGCCGCCGAGGCTCCAGTCCTCGCCGTGGTAGACGCCGTGCAGGTCGAGGCCCTTGGTCGTCACCGTCGAGACGCGCACCTGGTTGTCGAGGTAGGTGTTGACCGCGCCGTTGCCGCCGTTCTCGGGCAGGCCCGGACAGGTCGGATCGTCGTTGCCGCAGGAATGGCCGCCGGTGATGAGGCCGTTCGGCCCCGGCGTCAGGCTGGTGATGTTCTGCGGCGTCTGCGTCGTGAAGCCGTACATCGACTGGTTGAAGTTGTTGAACTTCTCGCGGATGTAGAGGCCTTTGAGATCGAGCTCGAACTGATCGTTCGGCTTCCACTGCATGTTCAGCGTCGCGCTGTTGCGCTTGCGCGTCTGCTGGAAATACGCCGCGTTGATCTCCTGCGGCACCAGATCGTCCGGATGCAGTTGACCGGAGGCAAGGCCGGCGGTGACCGCAGCGCTCGCGCCGAGGCTCGACACCTTGCTGTAGCCGAAGATCTCCTCGCCCTGGCGATCGACCTTTTCCTCGTAGTGCTGCGCCGACACCGTGACGCCGAACGTGCTTTCCGGATTCTTCCAGCTGTACAGGAACGAGGCGTTCGGCTTGGTCGTGTCGGATTGATCGCCGTAGCTCGCGCCGATCGATCCGCTGAGCGTGTTCGCGTCGAGATCGAGCGGCTCGCGCGTATGCATGACCACTGTGCCGCCGATGCTGCCCTCTGGCAGGCGCGCTTCGGGGCTCTTGTAGACCTCGAGCTTGCCGAGGATCTCCGGCGCGAGCAGGGTGTAGTCGAAACCGCGGTTCGGCTGCTCGCCGTACAGCCAGTTCGTCTGCGCAACCGGATGGCCGTCGAGGAAGGTCAGATTGAGGCTCGGGTCGGTGCCGTTGATGCTGACCCGCTCGCCCTGGCCGAAGCGGCGATCGATGGTCACGCCCGGGATCTGCGACATCGCCTCGGCGACGTTGGTGCTCGGGAACTTGCCGATGTCCTCGGCAGTGATCGCATCCACGACCGCGTTTGCATCGCGCTTGGTTTCCAGCGAGCGCTTCAGGCTCTCGCGGATGCCGTGCACGACCACGGTTTCCATTTCCTGCGTGGACATCGGCGTGTCCTGTGCCGCTGCAGCCGCATCCGCGGACAGCGTATCGGCCGCATCGGCGGCATCGACCGCGCCGGCGAGGCCGAACGTGGCGAGAATGGCCGCCGCCAGCATCGTTCTCGGGTAGTTCATGATTGTTCCCCTCTGGTCATTGGCTGCGAACGTGTTCGCTGCACGCCGCTCGCCGGCTCATGTGGATCCGTCTTGGATGAAGCTCCAGTCGCTGTTTGGACACGCACATCCGCTGCGCGAACCGGGTTCGAGTCGCGCGCGAAATACCAGATGGCTGCGCCGATCACGCCCAGTTGCGCGTGATCGACCAGCCGTACAGGGGTTCGGGCCAGCGCCTCGCGCATCGCGCCCTTGTCGAGAAAACGTTGCGCGAACGTGCTCCGCTGCAGCAGACCCTTGATCTGCGGCAGCACGCCGCCGGCGAGATAGACGCCGCCCTGGGCGCCGTAGAGCAGGGCGAGATCGCCGAGCACACTGCCGAGCCAGCCGCAGAACACGTCGATGGTCAGGACCGCGACCGGATCGGCGCCGGCGATCGCCGCGGCGCTGATCTGCGCCGGAGTCCTGGCGATCGCGGGCTCGCCGTGCAACACCCGGATCGCCGCGGCGAGGTTCATCAGGCCGGTGCCGGACAGCACGTGCTCGATCAGCACCCGGGAACCGCGCGCGCGCAAGATGCGCAGCAGGTCGAATTCGAGATCGGTATCCGGCGCAAGCGTCGCCTGCCCGGCTTCCGTGGCCAGGATGACCGCGCCGTCGCGGGACGGAATGCGCAGCGCCGCACCGAGGCCGGTGCCGGGTCCGACCACCAGCACGGGCCCTTCCGTCGCTACCTCGGTGCCGCTCAGCGCGAGCGTGTCGTCTTCTTCAATATGTCCGATCGCATGCGCGACCGCTTCGAAATCGTTGACGATCGCGAGATCGCGCACCCCAAGCGCCTCACGCAGGCCAGACACGGACACGGCCCAGGGCAGATTCACATTGACGACCGTGTCGTCGACGACATGGCCGGCGATCGCCAGCGCGACCTGATCCACCGGAGCGTGCACGACGTCGCGGCGGAACCCGGCGATGATCGCGGCGAGGCCCGGGAAGTCCGCGCACACATACTTGCGGTAGTGCAGGACATCGAAGGTGCCGTCGCCATGACGCGTGGGCGCGATCAGGGCGACGCGCGCATGCGTGCCGCCGACATCGGCGGCGATCAGCATCGCACCCCGCCCGCGGGACAACATCGTGTGGCTGCTACCGCCCATTCCTGCCCTTCCCGTATGCATGCCGTGTCTGATCCGTCAGGGACGCGACGCGGCGGAGTCTCGGCATCATTGACAACGTTGTCAATGTGCACTGCAAAATGACCCGGAACGGTCCCGGGGCTATAGTCGCCCCCAGGGCCGTGACGTTGGTTTGAGCGGCTGCTGCAAGCAGTTTCAGGCCATGCGCGGCGTTTTTTGCACGTGGCGAGTGATAGATGACAACGTTGGTACAGATATTTCCCGCGCGCATGCATGGACCGCGTACGCGCCAGCCCAGAAAACCGTAGCGCAGGGGACTCCCTATGCCCGTCATCGCCGCCGTTTCGCCGAGAACGCGGGACTACCGCACGCCGATGCTGATCATCGGGCTGCTGTTCTTCATCTTCGGCTTCGTGACCTGGATGAATGGTCCGCTGATCCAGTTCGTCGAACTCGCATTCGAGCTGAATACGGTCAACGCGTTCCTGGTGCTGATGGTGTTCTATCTCTCGTATTTCTTTCTCGCCCTGCCCGCGTCGGTCTTCCTGCGCCGCACCGGCATGAAAAAAGGCATGGCGATCGGCCTGCTGGTGATGGCTGCCGGTGCGCTCGTGTTCGGCGAGTTCGCGGTGCGCCGCTGGTATCCGGGCGCGCTGTCCGGCCTGTTCGTGATCGGCGCGGGACTCGCTCTGCTGCAGACCGCGGCGAACCCGTACATCAGCATCCTCGGCCCGATCGAAAGCGCGGCTCAACGCATCGCGTTCATGGGCATCTGCAACAAGTCGGCCGGCATTCTCGCGCCGCTCGTGCTCGGCGCGCTGGTCATGCACGGGCTCGGCGACCTGAAATCACAGGTGCAGATGGCGGATCCGTCGTCACGCGCGGTGCTGCTCGATGCTTTCGCCGCGCGCATCCATGTGCCGTATCTCGCAATGGCGGTCGTGCTCGGCTTGCTCGGTATCTGGATCGGCAAGTCGCCGCTGCCGGAAATCCGCGCCGCCGACGTGAATCGCGCCGACACGCGCGGCGAACGCGACAGCATCTTCGCATTCCCGCACCTGTGGCTCGGTGCGCTGTGCCTGTTCCTCTACGTCGGCGTCGAGGTCATGGCCGGCGACGCGATCGGCACCTATGGCCGCGGCTTCGGCCTGCCGCCGGACCAGACCAAGTTCTTCACCTCGTTCACCCTGACTGCGATGCTGCTCGGCTACGTCGTCGGCCTGCTGGCGATTCCGCGCTTCGTTTCCCAATCGCGCTATCTGGCGTTGTCGGCTGTTCTCGGCGCGATACTGGCAATCGGCGCCTGGCTGAGCCATGGCTACGTCTCGGTCGGTTTCGTCGCCGCGCTCGGTTTCGCGAATGCGATGATGTGGCCGGCGATCTTCCCGCTGGCGATCGCCGGCCTCGGCCGCCTCACCGAGACCGGTTCTGCGCTGCTGGTCATGGGCATCGCCGGCGGCGCGATCGTTCCGCAGACTTTCGCGCTGCTGCGCGAGCATCACGATTTCCAGCTCGTGTTCGTGTCGATCATGCTGCCGTGCTACCTGTATATCCTGTTCTATGCGTTGCGCGGCCATCGCGTCGCCGCAACCGCGCGCGCGGACTGACGCGTTTACATCGCGCGCGGCTCCTCCGCTACGATGACGCGATTCCGCGCAAGGCCAGACACGGTGGACCGACCCACGATCAAGGATGTAGCGCGACGCTCGAACGTTTCGCTGAAAACCGTCTCGCGCGTCATCAACAATGAAACGTCGGTGCGCGAAGGCACCCGCGAGCGGGTGCAGCGTGCGATCGACGAGCTCAACTACGCACCCGACCAGGCCGCGCGCAACCTGCGCAGTGCGAACTCGCATGCGCTCGGCCTGGTCTACGACAACCCGAATCCGTACTACGTGATCAGCGTGCAGAATGGCGTGCTCGCGGCCTGCCACGACCAGGGTTTCGGTCTGCAGATCCACCCCTGCGACTCGACCGTGCCCGATCTCGCCGACGAGCTGCGCGATCTGGTGCGGCGCACACGCCTGGCCGGACTCGTGCTCGCACCGCCGATGTCCGAGCGCATGGAACTGATCCGGTACCTGGCCGCCAACGGCATCCAGTTCGTGCGCATCATCTCTGCCGCCGAAGACCCGGACGACGGCTACCCTTGCGTCTATGTGGACGACCGCGACGCCGCCTACGACATCACCGAGCACCTGATCCAGCTCGGCCATCAGCGCATCGGCTTCCTGTGGGGCGGCGCGGCACATCGCTCCAGCCCGGAACGCTTCAAGGGTTACGAGGGCGCGCTCAAGGACTACGACATCCCGCTCGACAAGAAGCTGGTGATCCCGGGCGACTACTCGTTCGACGACGGCTTTCGCGGCGCACGCCGCCTGTTTGCGCTGCGCGACCGGCCGACCGCGATCTTCGGTTCCAACGACGAGATCGCCGCCGGCGTGCTCGCTGCGGCGAAGGCGAACGGCATCGACGTGCCCAACGAACTGTCGATCGCCGGGTTCGAGGACAGTCCGTTCTCGAAGCAGAGCTGGCCGGCGTTGACCACCGCGAAACAGGCGACCGAGGACATCGCGCGGCATGCGGCGTTGCGCCTGATCGCCGAGCTGAAACCAACCGCCGGCGGCACGGCGCCGGTGAACCGCGGCTTCAGCCCGCAGCTGGTGATCCGCGATTCGACCGCGCGCGCGCCCAAGCCGGCGACATGAACCACTCGCAGCGAATGACCATGCAAGGCGCCACAATCCGCGATCCACGATCCACGCGCATGTTCCAGGAGGTGCGCGAATCGGCGGCCGCGATCGCGCACCAGCTCGAGGCGAACCAGGCATGCGTCGCGGACCTTGCCGCGGCGCTGCGCCGGGATCCGCCACGTCTGGTCGCGACCGGTGCGCGCGGCAGCTCGGACAATGCGGCGACGTTCGCAAAATACCTCATCGAGACCCGGCTCGGCGTGACCACGACCTCGGCCGCGCCGTCGGTGCAGTCGATCTATGCGGCCGAGCAGGACCTCGCAGGCGCGCTGTTTCTCGCGATCTCGCAGTCCGGCAAAAGCCCGGATCTCGTCGGTCAGGCCGAAGCCGCCAGGCGCGCCGGCGCGCGCGTCGTCGCGATGGTCAATGTCGAGGACTCGCCGCTCGCGCACGCGGCCGACTTCGTGGTGCCGCTGCGCGCGGGGCCGGAACTCAGTGTCGCCGCGACCAAGAGTTTCCTGTGTTCGCTGTCGGCGATCGTGCACCTCGCCGCGGAATGGAAATCCGATACCGCGTTGCGCGCAGCGCTCGATCGCGTGCCGGCCGCGCTCGCGGCGAGCTGGCCGCTGGACTGGTCATCGCTCGTCGACGGACTCGCCGACGCGCAGAACCTGTTCGTGGTCGGTCGCGGGCTCGGCCTCGCCGCGGCGCAGGAAGTCGCGCTCAAGCTCAAGGAAACCTGCGGATTGCATGCCGAGGCGTTCAGCGCGGCGGAGGTGCAGCACGGGCCGATGGCGCTGGTCGGCGCGGATTTCCCGGTACTGTTCTTCGTGCAGGCCGACGACACGCTCGAAAGCACACTCGGCGTGGCCGCGGAATTCCGCGCGCGCGGCGCGCGGGTCTGGATCGCGGGTGCCGGCATGGGCGATCACGCGCTGCCGCTCGCGCCCGACCTCGATCCGGCTTGCGCGCCGCTGGTTGCGGTGCATCGCTGCTACGGCGCGATCAATGCGTTGGCGATCCGCCGTGGCCGCGATCCGGACCAGCCGCCGCACCTGCGCAAGGTCACCGAGACGCTCTGATGGCGATCGCGCTGATCAACGGTCGCGTGCTCACCGAAGCAGGATTCCGCGACGATCTCGCCGTACTCGTCGATGGCGGCCGCATCCTTGCACTGGCCGCCACGAACGATCCGCGACTGCGCGACGCGCAGGCATGCGATCTCGCCGGCAACACCCTGCTGCCCGGCTTCATCGACTGCCAGGTCAACGGCGGCGGCGGCGTGCTGTTCAACGCGGCGCCGACGGTCGAGACGATCCGCCGCATCGCGGCTGCGCACCGGCGCTACGGCACGACCGGCTTGCTGCCGACCCTGATCAGCGACGATGCCGAAGTGATGCGCGCTGCGATCGCCGCGGTCGACGCGGCGATCGAACAGGGCGTGCCCGGCGTGCTCGGCATCCATCTCGAAGGCCCGTATATCGCCCCGGCGCGGCGCGGCGCACACGATGCGGCGAAGTTCCGCGCGTTCGACGACGCGGAACTCGATCTGGTCTGTTCGCTGCGCAATGGCGTGACCGTGCTGACGCTCGCGCCGGAACGGGTCGCGCCTGAGCGCGTGCGCGCACTCGGCCGGCGCGGCGTGATCGTCTGCGCCGGCCACACCGCGGCGACATACGAGGAGACGCATGCCGCGCTGGCTGCCGGCGTGCGCGGGTTCACCCATCTGTACAACGCAATGTCGCCGCTGCAGGGCCGCGAACCCGGCGTGGTCGGCGCCGCGCTCGAAGATCGCGCAAGCTGGTGCGGCCTCATCGTCGACGGCCACCACGTGCATCCGGCCAGCTTGCGCATCGCACTCGCGGCGAAACCGCGCGGCAAGCTCCTGCT